>CAJVYE010000152.1 GCA_913009285.1 uncultured Nitrospirota bacterium
ACCCTATCCAGTGAGGCAGATGGTGTGGCAAATATCATTGAGGAAAAGGTAGCTGACAAAGAATATACCTACAAAGACTTTGCCATACTGGTAAGATCCAATAACGATGCTGATCCTTTCCTAAGTTCCTTGAATATGAAAGGTATCCCATACCATTTTAGCGGAAATAAGGGGCTGTATAGCCGACCAGAAATACGCCTAATTATCTCATTCTTAATGGTAATTACTGATTATAATGATAGTCTGAATCTATACTACCTCTCCTCCTCTGAGATATATCAGTTGAATGCCATGGATCTCACCTTCTGTATGAACAAGGGTAGTCGTATCAATCGTTCTCTATATTATATATTCAGTAATCTGGAGAGCTTCTCTGAATTGCAAGATATCTCTTCTGAGAGTCAGGCCACGATCACCAAGATACTTGAAGATATTCAATACTTCGTAGAGACATCTTTAGAGCTTCCAACGAGTAGTGTCCTGTATAACTTTTTGAAAAATAGTGGATATCTTGCAAGACTTATCTCAACACCATCTATGGAGAGCGAAAAAAAAATCGGGAATATCGCTAAATTCTTTGATATCGTACAGGGTTCTGAAAGGATTATAATGAATGGTAAAGTAAGGGAATTTGTCACTCACCTGGATATGTTGATCAAGTCTGGTGATGATCCTCCTGTTGCTGAGGTAGATATGGATATAGATGCGGTGAATGTCCTCACAATCCACAAGGCAAAAGGGCTGGAGTTTCCTGTTGTCTTCATGGTAAGCCTCTTATCACAACGGTTTCCCTGTCGCCACAGAAATGAGCCTATCCCCCTGCCGGTTGCACTGATAAAGGACATACTCCCTTCAGGCGATTTTCATCTCCAGGAGGAGAGGAGACTCTTCTATGTAGGGATGACCCGGGCGATGAAAGAGCTCTCTTTTACAAGTGGAGTAGACTACGGAGGGGTCAGAAAAAGAAAGGTCAGTCAATTTGTTCTGGAGGCCCTGGATGTACCCGGGGTTGATAAAACCCTTCTTAAAAGATCGGCAATCGAATCTATAGAACGGTTTGCCCCCCCTGTGAGGTCAGACAACACAATTTATGAGAAGGAGATCCCTGAAGAAGAGATAATTAAGTTGAGTTATTATCAGATAGAGGACTACCTCACCTGTCCTCTTAAATATAAATATGTGCATATATTACGTGTACCTATTATGCAGCACCATTCAATTATTTACGGTAAGGCGCTCCACAGCGCTGTATCAGAATATAACCGCAGAAAAATCTATGGACACAGTATCGGGGAAACGGAATTGATCAGGATTTTTGAGGAGGCGTGGACAAACGAGGGATTCCTTACAAGGGAACACGAAGAGATGAGATTAGAATCAGGACGGAGGGCACTAAAGGATTTCTATCGTAAACAGGAAGGGATAGGGATAATCCCTGCCTACGTGGAGAAGGAGTTCAGTTTCCCCTTGGGATATATTAAGATTCGTGGACGATGGGACAGGATCGATATACATGACGATAATATCTCCATTATCGATTTTAAGTCCTCAGAGGTCCATACCCAGAAGGATGCAGATAGAAAATCTAAACATAGCCTGCAGTTATCTATATACACCATTGCTTACCGGGAGATATATGGTAGGATGCCAGACAGATTAGAACTGCACTTTCTCGAATCAGGACTAATAGGGGTCTCCTCGAGGAAGGAGGATGATCTAAATAAAATAACCGAGAAGATCAATGGAGTGGCTTCAGGGATACGCGCAAGGAACTATGAGGCCAATCCTGACTATATATCGTGCCGTTACTGTGCCTTTGTAGAAATATGTCCCCATATAGAAAACAGATAATTTTTTCGGCAAAAGTCTTGACAGAAATAGATTGAAGAGATAATATTAAGCTAATCTGCTTCCTGTTAGAAAGCAGATATAGGAACCTCTTAACTTAATAAAAAGAGACTTCCTGTATAATATAATATTTCGATCTTGAGAAGGAGATTATAATGTTTGAGAGAGAAAGAGAGAAAAATATAGAGAGATTATCAAGAGTAATAACAGAGGCTATAATAAGATCAGAGGAGGTGAAAAAGGTATTAGCAGATATTCAGGATCAAAATATTATACATCCTGAGAGTTTTATGATATTGGTTATAAGGATGCAGTTACTTGTAGATATAATTGAAGAAATCGAAGAGAATTTAGACGCAAAAGAGAATAAAACTGTAAAAAATGACCAAACTGCGCCACAGTACATAGATGGGAAGGAGCTTACAGAAAAAGAGATCGCTTTTGAGGAATACTGCATCGAAAAATTCAATGGAGAGGAATGGCTAAAAAAAATTGGCCTGATATTTTAATTTTTAAAGAACGAAAGGCGACATATGAGTAAAATATCAGATATAAAAAAATTAACCCCTGAGACAAATCCCAATTTAGCATTAATAAAAGGTAAATATTACTTCCTTAATCTAAAAGCCATTTTGTGTAAGGCTATGGAACATGGCTTTGGTGTTGGTGCAATCAATATCCGTGGAAAACATATCCTTGCGTCTGTTTTAGAGGCAGCCTTTGAAGAGAAATCTCCTATAATAATCGAAATCGCAGAATCTGAACAGACATACTGTAACCTCCCTCCATCACGTTTTGCCAATCTTGTGGTTCCAATGATTGAAGAGTTTGTGGATAGATACGGATACATGATTCCTATCACCCTCCATATGGATCATGTACAGAAGGACCTATCACTTATTGATAAGGCAATAGAAGCCGGGTTCAGCTCGGTAGAGGCAGATCAATCAAAACATCCATTGGAAAAGAATATTGAGATCACAAGAGGGGTTGTTGAAAAATGTCACCCTTTGGGTGTGAGCGTGGAGGGTGAAATCGGAGAGATAGGGGCAGCAGAGGCATTAAAGGATCAGAATCTACAGGATAATCTGATAAATTATGTGCCAAAGGTGGATGAGGTTATAGAATTTATCTTAGGGACAGGGATAAATGCCTTTGCCGGTTTTTTTGGAAATGGTCATGGTAAATATATGGCGACCCCTATAATAACATGGGATAGGATAAAGGAGATAGTTGCAGAGCTTAAAAAACAAAACCTTAAGATTCCCCTTGTTATGCATGGAGGAAGCTATCTGGAGACAGTAGATTACGACCGCATCGAGGTCTTTGTCCAGGCGGTTAAATGCGGATGCCATAAATTTAATTATGCAACAACTATCTCTGATATAATGAAAACCTATCTACCGAAGACCCTTAACGAAAAGATGGAGGCCGAGGCCAAGAAGCAGAACTCAAGCTGGAGGAAGATGCTAGGGCAATTTGAGGGGGAGATAGACAGTATCGATCCATCACGGCTTAAAAATGCCAGGATAGAGATGAGCTATCATATCAGGATGATGATGAGGCATGCATGGGGATCGAGCGGAAAGAGTGAGTTATACCCCTCCTCGTTTTATGAAGTATAATTGCCTATTGCCTACCACATGCAAAGGCGGCTCATACATGAAATAATGCAATAACTAGTTTGTTGTCAGTAGTCCGTTGTTATTCGCAACTATCAACTGATAACTAACAACTGACCTTTTACGATGCATCACGCACTTAAAATATCACTTATTATCATCACTATCTTTCCTCAGTTTTTCTCGCCCTTTTCCAGGGATAGTCTCTCTTATGAACAGGCCCGCAAAATAATGGTAGAGAGAGATCTCAAGGGGAGGGATATTACAGATAAAAAGGTACTGGAGGTGATGGGGAGGGTTGAGAGGCATAAGTTCGTAAGTAAAGGGCTTCAAGATACGGCATATGCAGATCATCCTCTACCGATTGGAGAAGGACAGACAATATCCCAGCCATATATTGTAGCCCTTATGACCCAAATACTAGATCTGAAAGAGGGAGAGAAGGTGCTCGAAATAGGAGATCGGAAGAGCACACGTCTGAACTCCAGTCACATTCCTTTATCTCGTATGCCGTCTTCTGCTTGAAAAAAAAACTATTTTTTTTTTTTCTTTTTCTTTTTTTACACTCTCACGTTTGATCCCTACCGTTTAGAGTCATGTTATGATA
>CAJVYE010000153.1 GCA_913009285.1 uncultured Nitrospirota bacterium
GGTGGGGAGGGATCGTTGTGGGGAGGTGGGTGAGATGGGAGTAGATAGATGACTTTTTTTTTTTTTTTTCAAGCAGAAGACGGCATACGAGATAAAGGAATGTGACTGGAGTTCAGACGTGTGCTCTTCCGATCTATTTGTGTTATCGTAATAGTTCACCACGGAAAGACACGGAATATCCGTGGTAACGTATTATGCTTTTTAAGGATTAAAATTATGGCTGAACTATTACCTAATTTCAAATTTCAAATTTCGAATTTCAGTGTTCTGTGAATGCTTACGAATAATGGAATGGTGGAATGTGAATAATAATACCAAAGAAAGAGAATCTATAGAATTTGATGTCCTCTTTGTAGGTGGAGGACCAGCATCTCTGAGCGGGGCACTGCATCTCTCCAATCTGATCCAGAGAGGCAAGGATGAAAATGGCCTGGGTGAGATAAGCATAGCGATCATTGAAAAGGGTGCTGAAATAGGGAGTCATGCACTTTCAGGAGCGGTTATGGACCCTTGTGGGTTGATGGAACTGATACCTGACTTTGAATCAAAGGGATTTCCCTTTGAAAGGATGGTATCAAAAGACAAGGTATATCTCTTAACCAAAAAGAGGAGATTCAGATTCCCCATTATGCCACCCCCATTAAAAAATCATGGAAATTATATAATCTCTCTGTATAAATTTGTAAGATGGCTCGGGAAGATAGTGGAGGATAGTGGTGTTGATATTTTCCCCGGTTTTCCAGGAGTAGATGTCCTTTATAATGGAGATAGGATTATAGGGGTGAGGACAGGGGATAAAGGAGTGGATACGGATGGTAATCCACGGGGTAACTTTGAACCCGGTGTAGATATAAAAGCAAAGTTGACTGTCTTCGGAGAAGGTCCACGAGGTACCCTTACCAAAAAGCTTATAAACAGATTTAACCTTTCAGATGGGAAGAATCCTCAGGTATATTCCACAGGTGTCAAGGAGGTCTGGGAAATGCCTGAAGAAAAGGTGGATAGGGGAAGGGTCATACACACAATGGGTTATCCCCTTAAAAATGAATCCTTTGGGGGTGGTTTTATATATGATATGTCCAATAACCTCCTTACAGTGGGGTTTGTTGTAGGCCTGGACTATAAGGACCCCTATCTTGATCCCCATCGTGAGTTACAGAGATTTAAGAGACATCCCTTTGTTGCTTCCTTGTTAGAAGGCGGTAAACTGGCACACTATGGGGCCAAGACCATCCCGGATGGTGGATACTTTTCCATGCCCAGGCTCTCGGTTGCAGGTGGACTGATCATAGGTGATTCAGGTAGTTTCATGAATCCACAGAGATTGAAGGGGATTCATCTGGCTATCAAGTCTGGTATGTTGGCAGCAGAGACGATCTATGAAGCGCTTATTAAGGACGATTTTTCTGAGAATCAGATGGGAAGATTTCAAACCCGGATAAACAAGAGCTGGATAAAAAAGGAGTTATACAAGGCAAGGAATTTCAGGCAGAGTTTTAAATATGGATTATATCCAGGCATGCTCTTGTCAGGTATCCAGATGGTCACTGGTGGAAGGTGGTTTAAGAAGAGATTGAAGTGTAAGGAGGATCATACCCATATGAAAAAGGTCTTGGATTATTATAAGGGATATTCTCATATCCCAAAAGTGAATATCAAGTTTGATGAAAAACTCACATTCAACAAGCTCACAGATGTCTATTACTCCGGGACAAAACACGAAAAGAATCAACCTCCACATCTTAAGATTGCTGACTATAATATATGCAATAAGACCTGTAAAGAGGAATACCAGAATCCATGTCAACATTTCTGTCCTGCCAATGTCTATGAGATGGTAGAGGATGAGGAATCAGGCGAGATCTTCCTGCAGTTGAATCCTGAGAACTGTGTACACTGTAAGACCTGCGACATAGCCGATCCCTACCAGATTATTACATGGGTCCCTCCTGAGGGTGGGGGTGGACCTAACTATATAAATCTATAGCTATTACTCTGGACGGCCATAAATTTGGTTTTTGAACTTTGACTTACTTAAAAACGATAGGTCAACCCCAGCATGCCTGCAAAGGAATCCCAATTTACTTCATTTAGACGTGTCTCGCTAGTAGTGCCATTAGCAAAGAAGATCCGGTCAGTACCAGCATAAGTTGACCAATCTTGGTAATCTATGTTCACATTTATAAACCATTGGTCATTGAGAGCGTAATCCCCACCAATAGACATAACGATACCACTTCCATCTGCAGTATGTTCAAAGCTCTTTGGATGGGCAAAGTCAGTCCTGAGGTTCCAGTTCGCCTTTGCATAGTAGTCGGCCATGTGATACTCGAAGGCGCCGAAGAGAGTGAATTTTTTATTTATCTCAAATGACAGATCTACGCCGATCCACGGTCCATTCCATTCTGTTTCGTAGGTGCTATTCAGACCTGCAAAAGGGCCGGTAGTAACGCCAATAGTTTGAAACCCGTCTGTCATCCTAAGCTTTTGCTCATGGTATGAGTAACCAACGAGAGGCGTAATTATAACCATGCCAGATACTTGTCCGAACTGATATCCAACCCCTAGTGATACGTCCAATACGTTACCATCGTCAGCGTCGTTATTTGATCTGGAGAATTCGAAGGTGCGGTTATCACCCGAATAGTCTGAATCCTGGTTCTTGCCATCAAAAATCCAGCCATAACCCAGTGAACAGCGCAGATAGAAGGTCTCATTCACAATGACTTTTCCACCTGCTTTGATCTGATGAATATTTAGATCACTCCAGCTTAGCTCTGACAATATATTTGGATTGTTTCCATAAATATTTCCTGCAATGTTCCAGTCGAGATCGTCGCTTCGATAACCAGTATTAAAAGTAAAGGTTGTCTCCATGTTCCAGTCGATATTGTCGTCTGGATAACCAGTCTTAAAAGCAAAGGTTGTCTCCTCCTCTGCTGATACATCTCCTATCAATGGAGAAGATATCGATAATAAAGATATTTCTAAAAAAATTGCTCCAATCAGTAGTAACCATGCCTTTTTCTTCATAAGTTACACTCCTTAGGGCAGGCACAAGGGCCTGCCCCTACATAATCCCAAAAAATGCAATTGAAAAAGTCATAATACTTGAAATCAGCACCACAGGCGGCGTTGCTTCAATAGCTTTGACCACAGAAATATTTAAATATGTCTGTGCCCAAAGCTATTGAAGCGCCTTGCCTGTGGCACTTCTTCGGCTTATTCTAACAATTTCAATTGCATTTTTGGAATAATTTTCACCTTTCACCTTTATACTCTACAAATATAGACGATTTTTTATAATCTGCAACCCCAGTATAGAATAATAAATCTCTTATCTCTTTCAAAAACTTGCAGTTTTAATATATAGGAATTAATTTAATATTGATTGTCAAATTCTGGTTACTTAGAAATTTTGTTATAAAAATTATACAATGAATAAAAATAATAAATCCGACATAGATAGGCGTTCTAATAAAGACCGGCGATCAAAACTAACAAATCCTTTCCACCCTTACTATGCCCTCTTTGGAAGGCGCAATAGACTTCGTCGGCTGGAAAATGGACCCTATTTTCTGGATCGGTATGGTCAGCGACTCTTTATGGTTATTATGCTTATCATAGTATTATCACTTGTTGATGCATTCTCTACCATCTATTTACTCGATAGAGGTGTTGTGGTGGAATTTAACCCAATAATGGATTCTGTTATTGCCCTTGGACCAGAACATTTTGTTATAACAAAACTGGCTTTGACATTTTTAGGAATATTACTCCTTATTTTTCGTAAGCAACACCATAGAGCTGCAATAATCTTACCTGGTGTTGCTTGTCTTTACATCCTTATAACCTTCTACCATATTTATATCTTTTTTGTCCATGCTACATAATTCACGCTGAAATGGGAGAAGATATTTGAAATAGTTGTTAAGTAAATATTAATAGTTCAGCCACCTTTTCAAAATTATTACGACCTGTACAACCAAAAATCAGCTTAGAATACAGACACATGCTATTTATGTAACCCTTTCAGGGTAATTCGTTTTTTGATTCTTTTTCCCAGGGT
>CAJVYE010000154.1 GCA_913009285.1 uncultured Nitrospirota bacterium
AGTATCAATGCGATACCCTTTTCATTCTTTAGCATTTTATGTTAATCTAGCTTATTTATCACTAACCCTGTTAGTAGCTTGGGATAGAAAAAGGTGGATTTCTGCGGCATCCTTTCCCCTTTCATAGCTATACTTTTGATCTCTTCAATCTTGGTGGGATTTAAAAAAAATGCTACCTGATATCCTCCTTTCTCCACACTGCGTATCACCTCTTCCTCATCTGTTGCATATGTAATATTTTTTTGAGCTATAACGCTATCCTCTTTTATATTTAATATCCTTTCGATCAAAAGGGCATGAAGTATAGTAACATCTAACATCCTCCACTCCTTACATCTTGAACAATCGATGACTTCATCCAGGATACCTTCATCCCTCAGGGATAGGAGGAGATATCTGTTGTCCCCAAAGTACATCCCAAATATATGCCCTTTCTTTACTCTCTCCTCCATCTTTTTGAATACCTCTTTCCTCTTATCCTGTTCATCACCTTTATCCTTATCAAAGGGAAACGATTCTATAGAGAAGTACTTCTCTATCTTTCTCTCCACCTCTTCCTTGTTGAAAGATGGGAGATTTTTTATTAGACGGTGTGTGGGTAATATGGTCAATCCCTCAGCATCTGAATTAGTGAGATAAATCATGATATAGTTGTAAGGCTCCTTCCCTGTAAAGTCAGGAAATTTTCTCCTCATTTCATCACGATATGTAATGGCTGTCTCATAGCGGTGATGACCATCTGCGATAAATATCTTTTTGTTTTCTATCTCTGAAATTATCTTATTTTGCATTTCAACATCTGTCACAGCCCATAGGCGATGCCTATCTCCTTCATTATCGGTGATATTGACCAGGGGTTCTCTCTTCATCTCCATTTCCATAAGATCATCTGTCTTCATCTGAGGGTCAGAATAGACACCAAATATCTGACTGAAATTTGCCCTGCATCTCCTTAGCACCTGAAGTCGATCCTCCTTTGGCCGGGATAATGTCTCCTCATGGGGAAGGATGTTCCCCTTACCGAATTCCTCCAACCTTAACAGGGCAATAAATCCATTTCGAATACCATTCTTAGGTCCTTTTTCCCTATGTATATAACCGATATGAGGAGGGATGGAATACTCTTGCCTGTAGATATATATAGACGGATTCCTATCCCTGATTAAGACCTTCCTCTTCAGCCAGTCCTCAAAATATCTAGCAGACCTTATATAACGATCATGCGTTGAATCATCCCACGGGAGATTCTTTCCATATATCAGTCGTACTATGTTATGATTATTTTTTTGATAATATTCATCCTGTCCCACCCTGGATATGACATCATAAGGAGGTGCCACAACAGAGTTAAGTGTCTTAATTATTTTTCTATTATATAAAATTCCCTTGAACGGAATTATCTTAACCATATGATTATTAAAACATAAAAGTATGAGGTTTAGCAAATCTTTTTTGTTCCTTTGTGTCCTCAAATTTTTGTTCTAAAAAGAGATTCTATAGTATAAGAAAATATGGTATTATTTAAACAATAACTTTTTGAAATTTAAGGGCTCGTCCAAAAATAACTTAGGGACGGGTCAGAAATAACTTGGCATTTTTCGCACTCAGATTTAGGTCAGATTTGACCGTGACGATTGAGCGATCTCGGAGGCGTAGCCAGGACTACGTTGACGAGATCACGATTGTGGGTGGCATGGACAAACTTGTTTGTCCGTGCTCCTTTGGCATTAACACCCTTGCAAAAGAAGATAAAGATATAATCATATTTTTAGCAACAATTCACCTTCAGCTAAATTAAGAACCATCTGCTGCTGTGCTGATGAAACAGGGTGGTATTACATCCTCCTCCACTTTAAATCCATTATGCAATGTCCCAACCTCACCACCGGGATTTTTTACTATAATATTATACATTCCCTCCGGCAGACTAGGAGGTATAGTAGCAGTTATAGTTGTGAGACCCTCTACATTGCTCTCTAATAATACAGGTGTCATTATCACTTGAAGACCTGACCCAGCCACATAGGCATAGGAGCCTGAAACATAGACACCATTGGCCCAACCTGGTGTATCAACATAGCCTACAATTTCGGACTGGACGGGGCGCTGATATCTATCACCTGTAAACCTGACCCATCTACAACATAAGCATAGGAGCCTGAAACATAGACAGCATTGGCAGAGACATAAGACTATCAATAGATCCCTTGATATACGGACCACCTCCAAAGAGAGAGAGTTTTGCACCTTGTTCAAAATTCGAGCCTGTTATGGTCACATCGGTTGTCAAGGCATTCCAGCCAGAGTCTGGTGTTATGGAGCCAATTACTGGTACCTCTGCCAGAGCTAAAAAAATTTGTATCCCCCACAACACACCCAACACAACTAACAACCTTACAAACAATCTAATCCTTCTCATTACAACTCCTCCTTTCTATCGAATCACCATGCCTTACAGATATATTAACCCCAAATAATTCTTTAAAAGGAACACTACCGCAGAGTGGCTGAGACGCGGATAAATAAGGACTTGGCTCCACTTCGCTACGCAATTGGAATGATGGAATATTGCAATGATGGAAGGGATATTTGATATCTCTTTGTTGTGATAACATAGCGCCCCCCCTGAGGAACAGACACTTGTCCCCCTCTAAGGTGTTGTAACAGTTTAGCTATCAGAATGTATAACGTAATAGTTCAGGTATTGCCACACACGACACAGAGATAATTCTTTATAACTATTGTCTGAACGAAAACCACCCCTCTACTGCGTTTAATGAAAATCTTGTAATCCTCATGTATTTGAATACACTCCGGTTACAAAATTTTCTTGCGCCTTTTGTACCTAGGCAGTTTTGGCTCAGACACTAGTTCTCGGCCACACACTAACTCTGTATTCTCTGTAGCAATTTATTTAGACAGATGAACTCTTCCACCAAATAACAGCTAACCAGTTACAAGGTGTTTAGTCCATCACTTATGTCAAGGGAAAGTATTTGTTGGAAATTCGTATGTTTTTTTAGTGAGATTAATTATAAACTATTTAATAGATAAATGTCAAGCAAAAAATTGAAATTGAAAAAAATAGCCAGAAACCAGTAAACATTTGTTTTTTGATATTTTAATTGATAAGCGGTTTTCCTTTTTTTAACATATGCTCCATTCTTTGCTGGCTTAGCGGTTCACTGCAGAGTTTGAGGAATGCCTCTCTTTCTATTTCAAGTATGTAATCCTCTGTTACCGGTGTTAGCCAGGAAGATTTATCACCGCCTGTTAATACCTTTGCATGGATCCTGGCTATGATAGCGCTATGTGGTGTGATAGTCCCGGCCTTCTGGAAATTATTAATAGTATCTTCCAAAACCAGATACCCATCTGGACCTGGAAGGGGTAATTCCATTCGGGGTATGGGCTGAAAATCCTTTACAGCCTCTAAGGCGACCTCTTTTGCCCTCTGGATCTGTTGATCCTTATTCACAATAATAACATCATCTCTTTTAAGGAGGCCTATTTCCATGGCCTCATGGGCTGATTTTGATACTGTGCCATAACCTATAAGTTCAAAGGCCTTTATAACTGGGGGCATAGGCCCTGGCTTCATCTTTTTCATCACATTCAAAAACTGCATCAAGAGCATTAGACAACCACCCCCGGCTGGTATTAATCCTACACCTACCTCTATCAGGCCTGCATAGAGCTCAGCATATGCCACCCGCTTTTGCCCTGAAAGGGTTATCTCCATCCCCCCTCCAAATGTAAAACCATGTGGTGCTGTGATAACAGGAAAATCCGCATGATAAAGGGCAAGATTGGCCCTTTGAAAGGCCTCGCTGATCTGTTCTATCTCCTTAAATCTTTTAGCCCTGCTAAAATCAAGTATCAACTTAAGCTGCGCACCAGCACAAAGGTTCTTGGCCTGATTGCCAATGATCAAGGCCTTAAATCCTTCTTTCTTTATCACCTCAAAGGATTGATGCATCATGGAGATGACAAAATCATCTATAGGATTCATATCCGGGACCATCTTAGATCGGAAGAGCGTCGGGGT
>CAJVYE010000155.1 GCA_913009285.1 uncultured Nitrospirota bacterium
ATGTGAATGGAGTTCAGACGTGTGCTCTTCCGATCTCTCCCACCTTATTCTATATCAAAGGAGATAAGGGATGAGATAAAGAGGGAGACCAGGCTCCTTGCCTTGGAGCTGAATGTGAAAGGCCTGATCAATATACAATATGCCATCCGTGAAGGTGAAATTTTTGTATTAGAGGTGAATCCCAGGGCATCAAGGACTATACCCTTTGTAAGCAAGGCAATCGGTGTCCCACTGGCAAAGATAGCAGCAAAGATAATGGCAGGTAAGACCCTGAAGGAGCTAAACTTTATATCTGAGAAAGAGATCAAACATATAGCAGTGAAAGAGTCTATCTTTCCATTCATAAAATTCCCTGGGGTTGATACCATCCTGGGACCTGAGATGAAATCTACCGGAGAGGTAATGGGTATCGATAGGGAATTTGGGAGTACATGTGCCAAGCGAAGGCCCATAGGAAGGGATTTTCTGAAGGGGAGAAGATGCATAGATAGGGAATTTGGGAGGGCATTCGCCAAGGCCCAGATGGGCGCTAATGAGAGGTTGCCGATTAAAGGGACTGCATTTATTAGTGTGAAAGACAGGGATAAGTCGGTTGCGATTAGGATCGCTGAGGAGCTCCACAGATTAGGATTTAAGATCATTGCCACCAGAGGGACTGCTGATGCGATCAGTAGATCAGGGATATCTGTAGAGATGGTACTCAAGGTAAAGGAGGGGAGACCACATATAGTCGATCGGATCAAAAACGGGGATGTCAATCTGGTAATCAATACTACTTTTGGGAAAGAGGCGATCACGGATTCATATTCGATCCGAAGGACATCCGTAATACATAATATACCATATTGTACAACAATGCAAGGTGCCTTTGCTATTATCAATGGTATCAGGGCTATGCAAGGGGATGAGATATCTGTTACTCCCTTGCAGGATTACTTTAAATAAAATCGGGTTACGAGTTGCGAGTTACGGGTTAATATTAACCCCGCAACTCGCAACCAGCTTATCAGGAGACAACATGAGACTATTACCTATCTCTCTAATCATATTCCTCTTCATATTCAGTTGTGGGAAGAAAAAGGGTGATTCCTTTGGGGGGAACAATAGTCACCCTGCTGGATTTGATCTCAAGATACTCAGTGACAAATGGATGGGTGTATATTTCAAGGGGAGGAAATTAGGCTTTGTCCACTCATCAATCAGAAAAGGGGAAATGGGATATCTCATAAACTCAAGGGCATACATAAAGCTCAAGGCCCTGGGTGATATACAGGAGACATCTTTTACCCAGGAGAGTTATCTAACAAAGGAGCTTAGGCCTGAGAGGTTTACCCTATTTCAAGAGATGATGGGGCACCGTCAGAGGATTGAGGGGAGAGTGGTGGGTGACACTATGAGGCTTGAGATAACATCTGCAGGAGTAACAAGCAAGAAAGATGTGGATTTCTCAGGTGATGTCTCTTTATTAAGTGTGCTTGATCTTGTTATATATAAGAAGGGTCTGAAGGTCGGCAAGATTTATAACATGAAGGCATTTCTAGAGCCGCTACAGATAATTATCCCTATCGAGATAGAGATCAAAGAAAAGAAGGAGATTGAGTTGAAAGAAAAGAGGCTTGAGGTGTTTGTCATTGAAGAGAGATACAGCAATCTTACCTCTACTATATGGATGACAGAGGACGGGCAGACAGTAAAAGAGGTTTCAATGGAGGGGCTTGAGTCTGTCATAGAAGAAGAAGATATAGTTACCAGTTTTGAAGATGGTATCATCCCTATCAGCAGTTTTATCACAATGAGCCTGATAAAACCGGTTACGCCAATAAAGAGTCCGGATAAGATCAGGCTGCTCAAAGTAAGATTGATGGATATCAGCAATCCTGACCTGATCATTAGTGATCAGAGGCAGAAGATTGTATCGAAGAAGAGGAAGGCTAAAGGGTATGAGATCAGGCTGGATATAAGATCCGAGGAAATCAAAGAGGCGGGTGGGCCTCCACTTGATCATAAGACCCTTATTAAATATATAGAAGATACACCCGAGATACAATCATCACATCATGAAATAAAGGCCAGGGCCAAAGAGATTATCGGAGAAGAGAAGGATGCATGGAAGGCCGCGGTTAGTATCAATGAATGGATTTACAACTATCTGGAAAAGAGACCGGTGGATACATTCTCAGCTATGGATGCCCTGAAGTCAAAGGAGGGCGAGTGTCAATCGCATACAAATCTCTTTGCTGCTATGGCACGTTCTGCAGGTATCCCCACAAAGGTCGTCTCTGGCATTGTCTATTCTTCTGAGCATAAGGGATTCCTGTACCATGCGTGGCCAGAGGTATATGTTGGAAGGTGGATTGCCCTGGATCCATCATTCGGTCAGACCACTGTCGATGCTACACACATAAAACTTGTTGAAGGTGGATGGGGAGAACAACTCAAGCTGTTCGAATTTATAGGTAAGATCAGGATTGAGGTATTGGAACAGGGTTAATTTTCGATTTTCCGAATGTCGATTTTCGATTTAAAAAAGGAGGCAGAGAAAACACACATGCCGCCAACGGTACAAAGTATGATGACTAATCCTTTAAGCGATGTTATAATTTTTATTATTAATTGAAGGAGGTCTAAAATTATGAAAATAAAAGAAGAGGCAATAAAAGCAGTTATAGATTTATCAGAGGACATATATCAGACCCTGTCTTCTCATGGTCTTTCAAAAGAGGTAATATCAAAGGAAGCAAAAAAACTATTGGCACTAAAGTGCTATAGGGATAAGATACTATCATTAGGTAAATCAGTAGAACTTTCAGGGCTTTCAATGTGGGAATTCATAGAGTTTCTCAGTGAAAATAATGTGGCTGTCATAGATTATAGTGAAAATCACTTAAATAAAGAATTTGATGGTGTGGAAAAGCTAAGAAAGGTCCTAGACTATTGACTTATGAGAATATTATATTTATTATTACCTAAATTGAGCGATTTTGGTCTGTAAATATGAGTGAGGCCTTGAATATCAAAAGGTTCGAAAGCGATAGCCAATCACCCAATGAGTGAGGACAGGCGAGACGCCTGTCCTACTGATAAGGGTTGATAATTCAGCCATAGTAGGGCGGGCGTCTCGCTCGACATGAAAGAATCGATCAATTTAGGTATTAAATACATGAACTTACGCAATTGGAATAATGAAATGGTGAGGCAACATAGACGTTTAAGTTATTAAATGGAGTGATCATGATGAAAATAAGCAGTATCCTTGAAGAGAGTACACTGGCGTTTGCTTCTATGAACGCGCTCGTAGTAAACGGACAAGATCATATTGTTCGCAAAAACAAATTCTTATTCAATGGCAGCTCTACATTAACCGGACAATCATATGGTTTACTATTAGAAGACAATTATTTTGCTCATAATTCATGGCGTAACATCAACCCCAACTTTGAAGGCGGTGCCATAAAGTTGATTCCAGGAAACATTAAACACAAGATTCGCAACAATGAGTTTTGCTTTAATAATGTTACTGCAGTTTGGTATGATGCTGCTAATTACGGCAATGTGATTGAAAATAACATCAACATTGTAAATACCGCTTTTATACTCCCTTCCGAATTTTTCCACTAACTTTAGTGATTCAATATTATACGCTTCCAGTTTTATACCTGGATACGTCTTCTCAAACAGATCTTTAACTCTATGAATTCTCGATGAAGAGGAGTAAATCACAACCTTACCCTCTGCAGTTGCTTTTTTAACAGTTTCTGCCCAATTTTCTTGTTTGGGGGCGTAATCGCCGAGCTGTGCCTCTTTAAGCCACTTATCAAGCGCAGTGTCGATCTTTTTCTTCGACGCTTCCTTATTCCCCGCAGCAAATACAAAAGAAGTACAAAACATAAGAACCATTAATAACAAAAATGATCTTCTGATAATTCTCTTCATATATTTCCTCCTACATTTTTTAATTACCATTTTCCTTATTGTACATTAATATAA
>CAJVYE010000156.1 GCA_913009285.1 uncultured Nitrospirota bacterium
ACAGCACGCTGGTCGTGTGTATTGGAACATGAGGTGATGTATAGTTTTTTTTTTTTTCATGATACGGCGACCACCGAGATCTACACTCTTTCCCTACACGACGCTCTTCCGATCTTCAGAAACATATCTGCCCCTGCCTCGATCTTATGCGCCAGGGTATTATCAAAACCGATCTTTATCCCTGCTTTCCCGGGATACCTCTTTCCAATATCCTCAAATAACCTGTTGTATTTTTCTGATCCTGTGCCTAAGAGCACAAATCTTATATCCAACTTCATCATCTCGTCTATTATCTCTGAGATGAGATCAAATCCTTTTTGATCTGCCAGCCTCGAGATTATGCCGACAATGGGAGAATTGTTTTTAGGGGTTAACTTATAGATATCTATTAAATCCTTTTTGCACGTATCCTTGCCTGAGAGGTTATCCTCTGAGTATCCCTCTTTTATAAGTTTATCTCTTGATGGATGCCATACCTCATAATCTATGCCATTAACAACACCGTAAAGATATTTATTCCTTTTCCGCAGGACGCCATCCAATCCATAACCATACTCTTCGGTCTGTATCTCTTTACTATATGTGCTGCTAACAGTGGTAATTATATCTGAAAACAGGATACCTCCTTTCATGAGATTTATCTTTCCGTAAAATTCTATACCTTCCGGTGTGAAAATATCCCAATCCAGATTTGTAAGATGCATATCATAATGCCAGAATATTCCCTGATAACCTATATTGTGAATGGTATATAGTGTGGCAACTTTTTGGAAAAAAGGATCATCCTTATATAATGTCTTAAGGTAGACAGGCAGGATTCCTGTCTGCCAGTCATTACAGTGTATAATATCAGGTTTCATGTTTAATGCCTTGCAGGTCTCGAGGATAGCTCTTGAGAAATAGATGAATCTCTCGGCATTGTCAGGATAATCTCCTGCTTCTGTCCCATACAACTGTGGACGATAGTAATACTCTTTCTTATCGATGAAATACACAGATATATCTTTATCTATTTTACTTTCATATATCTCAGCATCCTCTATCCTTGCTGATATATTGACATGTATCTTCTTCTGAGTACTGATTAATTTTGATCCGTTTTTATTATCGACCGTCTGATATCTCGGCAAGATTACTGATACATTATGTCCAAGCTTACTTAATGCTCGTGGAAGGGCTCCTGTTACATCTGCCAGCCCACCTGTTTTAGCAAAGGGTACAACCTCTGGAGATGCAATAAGTATATTTAATTTTTTTTCCATTTTAGATCTCTGCCTCCCTCAAATATTTTGCAGCCTCCTCAGGGGTAGTAGGATTGATATAGAACCCTGTTCCCCATTCAAACCCCGCTACTCTTACTAGTTTTGGCATTATCTCTATATGCCAGTGGTAATATTCTTTATGCTCTTCAGTAAATGGTGATGAATGAATAAGCATATTGTATGGAGGGTTATTCAGGACTTTATTCATACGCATGAGTACATCCTTAAGGATATGTGAGAGGTATCCGAATTCTCCATTCTCATCTACATCTTCATATGATGAATCGTGGATCTTGGGAAGTATCCATACCTCAAATGGAAACCGTGGGGCAAAGGGACTGATAGATATAAAATCTGAATTTTCACTTATTATTCTTATCTTCGCTTCCCGTTCCTGTCTAATGATATCACAGTAAACACATCTATCCTTGAAACCAAAATATTTTTTTGAACCATATAGTTCCTCAGCGACAATCTTGGGGACTATAGGAAGTGCTATCAACTGTGAGTGTGTATGTTCAAGAGAGGCGCCCGCAGATTCACCACGGTTCTTAAATATCAGTATATACTTAAAACGTTTATCCTTTCTTAGATCTATAACCCTGTCCCGAAACGCCCAGAGCACATCCTCTATTTCCTTTTCCGAAAGATTTGAGAGGTCCAGGTTATGATCAGGGGTTTCAATAATGACCTCATGGGCGCCCAGGCCATTCATCTTATCAAACATCCCCTGCCCAATCCTACCCAGATCACCCTCCACCTGGAGTGCAGGGAATTTATTGGGGACAACACGCAGTTTCCAACCTGGCTCATCAGGCTTAGATCCATCGGGGCGATACGATAGCACCTCTGGAGGAGTCTTATCCTCATTTCCATAACAGAAGGGACAAAACCCTCCCTCATTCTTTTTATTATTATTGGCCTTACCATTGAAATCTGTCGGTCTTTTTCCTCTCTCTGTCGAGATGATAACCCACCTGCCAACGATAGGATCCTTTCTCAGCTCAGGCATATGTTGTTTCCTTTCTTAAATATTAAGAATATTATTATATATTATAATATATAAATTTGAGTCATGCTATCCTAATTGCAACAAAAATGTCAATTATTTTTTGGAAAATAGTATTACCTATGAGTGACGGGTTTTAAGATTAATACACTTAAAGGTGGTAAAATCAGTTTGATAGAAAACGGCTTTCCATAGTGTGGGACAGGCGCTGGTTTTAATAATCCTGGATTTCCAACATTATTCCCTCCGTATATTGCTGAATTACTATTTAATATCTCTTTATAAATGTATGGTTTGGGGACAGCAAGCCTATAATCATACCGACATACCGGTGTAAAGTTGCATATAAATATTAATATATTTTTTTGATTTTTTCCCTTCCTCATAAAAGCAAGAACACTATTATCTGAATCATGACAATCGATCCATTCAAATCCAGAAGGGTTAAAATCTATTTCATACAAAGAGGGTTCTGCTTTATAGAGGTGGTTTAGATGTTTTAGAAAGGTCTGTAATTTTTTGTGTGGTTCATACTGCAAAAGGCGCCAATCGAGACTATTGTTGTTATCCCATTCAAGCCATTGACCAAACTCTCCCCCCATAAAGAGAAGATTTTTACCAGGATGCCCATACATAAAACCATATAAAAGCCTTAGATTGGCAAATTTCTCCCATTCATTCCCTGGCATCTTGGCCAATAATGATCCCTTTTGGTGGACAACTTCATCGTGTGATAATGGGAGAACAAAATTTTCTTTAAATGCATACAAGAGGGAAAAGGTAATAGAATTATGATAATACTTTCGATATATAGAGTCCTTTGACATGTATTCCAACACATCATTCATCCAACCCATATTCCATTTTAAACCAAAACCTAGTCCGCCTATATAAGTAGGTTGTGACACTAATGGCCATGCAGTTGATTCCTCAGCAATGGTTAAAATCCCGGGGAAGTATTTATAAACCTGTATATTAAATTTTTTTAAAAAATGTATTGCCTCAAGATTTTCTCTTCCTCCATACTTGTTGGGAATCCATTCTCCCTCTTTTTTCGAGTAATCCAGATATAGCATGGAGGCAACAGCATCTACCCTCAGGCCATCAATATGATATTTTTTTAGCCAGAACAATCCATTTGAAATTAAAAAATTGCTGACTTCCTTTCTGTCATAATTAAAGATAAGTGTGCCCCAATCCTTATGTTCTCTCTTCATGGGATCCCCATATTCATAGAGACTTGTTCCATCAAACCATGATAATCCGTGGGCATCTTTTGGAAAGTGTGCAGGAACCCAGTCAAGGATAACTCCTATGTTATTCTGATGACAATAGTCAATGAAATACATGAAATCATCAGGTGTTCCATAACGACTTGTTACTGAATAATATCCAGTTACCTGGTATCCCCATGAATCGTCTAAGGGATGCTCGGAAACAGGAAGTAATTCAATATGTGTGAATTCCATTTCCTTTACATATTTAACAAGTTCTAAGGCTATTTCCCTATATGTTAAGGCCCTGTTTTTTTCTTCAGGTATCCTTTTCCATGAATTCAGATGTACCTCATAAATAGCTATAGGAGATTCTAGTTGATTTTTGCTGTCCCTTTCTTGCATCCAGAGATCAAGATCGGAAGAGCACACGTCTGAACTCCAGTCACATTCCTTTATCTCGTATGCCGTCTGCTGCTTGAAAAAAAATA
>CAJVYE010000157.1 GCA_913009285.1 uncultured Nitrospirota bacterium
GGTTGTGTGTGTGTGTATGTGTGCGTGTTGTTTTTTTTTTTCAAGCAGAAGACGGCATACGAGATAAAGGAATGTGACTGGAGTTCAGACGTGTGCTCTTCCGATCTTATGAATAACCTATCCCTGATTTTGCCTTAATATCTTTAGGGTTGTTCTTTAGCGCTCTCTTATAGATATTTCGGGCAACAGTCAGGTCCTTTTTCCTTTCAAATTCCCGTTCTGCAATCGAATTTAGGAGTTGTTGTGTAGATGCCCCACCTCCCTGAAGAATATCGGTTATCTTTCCCTGGGGGCTGATTATATAGGTTGTTGGAAGAATGGCCCTGGCATTGTAAAAATCACTGACATTCTTACTGTCATTTAACATACTGAAACCTATCTTATTTGATTCATAGAACTCCTTCAGTTTAACTGTATCGTCTCTGCTGATACCGATTACTTCAATACCTTCTTTTCCATACCTATCGTATATCTCTTTCAACTGGATAAGACCCTCCCTGCATGGTCTGGAATCTATAGTAAAGAAATAAAGGACAATCATCTTCTTCCCACGTAACCCTTCTAACGATACTGCATTCGATTTTAGATCCATAAGTGTGAAGGAAGGTGCCTCACTCCCTTGTGTCAATGCACCATATGCATAGGATCCTCCTATTGTAATAATAAGCAGACTAGCTATGAGAATAGATATCCTATTTTTAAACATTGCTCATCACTCCTTTCTTTATGTATAGTTATTTTTAATTAATATAGTGCCTGACCGAAAACCTGTGTCTGAACCAAAACTGCCCAGGTACAAGGCGCATGAAAATTTTGTAACCGGAGTGTATTCAAATACATGAGGATTACGGTTACAAAATTTTCATTAAACGCAGTAGATGGGTAGTTTTGGTTCAGACACTAATATACCAAAGATCGGTAACTATACCTAACCAAACTTCGGTAACCCCAACAATCTACCTCGATTTCATGGTCTGAAAAAGATTCAACGTCTCATTCTCCTTTACCTCTATACTCGCCTCCCATGATAAATATCCCTCTTTGGTTAATTTAACCTCGTGTCTGCCAGGAGAAACCTCTATCAGATATGGTGTCATACCCCTATTGTGACCATCTATGAATATATTTGCGCTGATAGGATCGGACTTCGCATTTATATATCCCATTGAGACAGGAGGAGGTGTAGGAGGAGAGATGATCGGCTTCTCCCTCTTTTTTAACCATAGGCTATAGGTCATAATAACCAGTAACACACCCACCGTAGCTATCAATAATTTTCTGAATTTGCCCTTTAATCCAATCTTCTCTAATAATCCTATCCTGGCACCAGCATTTTGTATTGTTTCAAGATATCCATCAGGTATGGTAGCGCTGACATCCTCTTTGAGGATGGCCCTTAATGCATTAATAAATTCATAGCCGGTCTGATGCCGATCCCCTGGATCCTTTGCGAGTGCCTTCAATAGCACATTATTAAATTCATGTGGAACATTGCTGTTTACCTTACTAGGGGGCAGAGGGGTTTGATTTATAATATTATGAATAATCGTTGAGATATCCTCTCCAGAGAACGGTTTCTTCCCGGTCAGTAATTCATAGAGAACTATCCCGAGAGAAAAGAGATCAGACCTGCCATCACATTTATCGCCCTTAATCTGTTCTGGAGACATATAATAGGGGGTTCCTATAAGCCTTTTCCCTATTGTCATATCAGCATCGATCAACTTTGCGATTCCAAAATCTGCAACCTTTACCTTGTTCTCATCCCCTACTATTATGATATTGGCAGGTTTTATATCCCTATGGATTATTCTATGTCTATGGGCATAATTGAGGGCATCGCAGACCTGAATAGTGATAAAAACAATCTGATCGATTGAAAGCTTGACCCCATCCTTGATTATCTTATCCAGGGACCTCCCATCTATATATTCCATTGCAATATAGGTAACACCATCATCCTCTCCAACATCATAGATACCAACAATATGACTATGTGAGAGTCTCCCTGCGATCTGTGCCTCTCGTTGAAAACGGCCGAGCAACTCTTCTCTATTTGATTCATCCTCAAATATCTCTGACCTTATTGTTTTTAGTGCTACCTGACGATCTATCTTTGGGTCATGTCCTTTATAGACCACCCCCATCGCACCCTTACCCAGGATTTCGGTTATCTTATAACGTCCTAAGGTCTTACCTATCATTTATATTCTTTATAATGTGGCGGGCAAAATTAATAGGCACGGCAAAATTAATACCAATGGCATTTTTAAGCGTACCCCTGATAAGGCCAACCACCTCTCCCTTCTTGTTAAATAATGGACTACCACTGCTCCCCTTATTTACCGGTACATCTGTTTGAATCAGTGGAATCCTCCCTACCATTCGACTGGTAGAACTTATTACCCCGCTGGTGATAGTGTAATCTAGTCCTAGAGGGCAGCCGATGGTAAAGACGCTTTCCCCTTTCTTTAATCTATCTGAGTCTCCTATTCTACTAATAGGTAGTAGTCCCTGAGTTTCTATCTTTATGAACGCAACATCTAGTTTGTCATCAGAATAGATTATATCACCTTTATAGGATGATCCATCATGGAGTCTTATTAAGATCGAGGAGATGTCAATAATCTTATGCGCGCTGGTTAGTATATATCCCCTGGGATCGATTATGAATCCTGTACTCTGAAGCTCTGTCTTATTGTCATATCCAAAGACACAGACAACAGATGGTATTATCTTTCTGAAAAATTCTGAGGTATCTGTAGTAAATGAGGAGATGTCTTCTGCTGGCTCTTTAGCCCGGGTATCTACTTCAGAGGTAATAGGTGGTGACAGGGCCTTCTGGCGCGCAACCCTTCTAGCCTGCCCCGATTGCTTACCTTTACCAAAGATGAAGAGAAAGATTAGAAAGAGGATGAGGAATATAAATCCCGCTATTAAAAATTTTGGCATCCTTCCCAAGTCTATCTTCCTTTTAACATTATCTCTCTCTTTTAATGTAAATACCTCTCCCCTCTCTACAAATATGAAGACCGTCTCGCCAATCCCTATTTCATCTCCCATTTTCAGTCGGGCCTCTGTAATCCTTTTACCTCTTATAAATGTCCCGTTTATACTCCCCAGATCAGTTATAATGCACGAACCATCATCATTTACTGTGATCTTTGCCTGGAAGCGTGATACCCGCTGATCATCCAGGACCACATTATTCTGATTTGACCTGCCAATAGTAATCTCACCCCTTGTCAGTAGATACTCCTCTCCCCTCTTGTCACCTTTTATACAGATTATCCTGGCAGGAGGGAGAGCTGCAATACCCTCATCCAGATCTATTGTATTTTGATCATCATAGTTCATAAATTCAAAATCATTTGGTAATATTTTGGATATGAAAAATTGAGCAAGCCCTTAGTTTAGATAACCCATCCTGCCCCTGATCTCTGAGATAAGTTTAATATCCTGTCCGTATTCAACAAATTTTTTATAATATTTTAATGCCTTTTTTTTATCCCAGATCGATTCATATATCTTCCCAAGGTAGTAATAGGCAATAGGAGTATCTGGAAAGAGGGATAAAAACCTCTTCCACATCTTGATAGAGTCCTCAGGTCTTCCCTCTTTTTCATATAGTATTGCTATCTCTATGTATGGATCTCTATTATATATGTCCAGCTCTATAGAATTTAATAGGAAATCAATCGCTTTATCTATCCTTTTGTCTCTGATCAAAGCCAGTCCCCTTCTAAATGCATTTACCGATTTTACCTTGCCTCTGTAAGCGGCATCATCCCAACAGCTCCTGGCCTCAGGATACCGGCCATAAGTAAAATAGATACCACCCAGTTTAAATCTGGCATCTATATCAGCCGGTTTAAGTTCAAGATATCTCTCCATATATCTTAATGCTTTTTTACGATTCCTAAGAGATCGGAAGAGCGTCGTGTAGGGAAAGAGTGTAGATCCCGGTGGTCGC
>CAJVYE010000158.1 GCA_913009285.1 uncultured Nitrospirota bacterium
CGATTAATCCTTATTACATCGAAGCCCTGAGCAACCGTGGTGTAATATCAGAGAAGAAGGGTGATTATTCCAATGCCATTGTCCATTATGAGAATGCACTTAATATCGATCCTCAGGATGAATTATCCCGACTCCTGCTTAAAAGGGCAAAAGAAGATCTGAATTACAGCAGGGATCAGGAGCAGCATAAAAGAATAGATAAATTGGTATCAGACCTTATTAAGAGATACAAGAAACAGGAGAGACCCGGGATACTCCAAAGGATATTCAAAAAGAAGAAGGATACCTGGACATCAAGACCTATGATTATATCCATGATAGGATTTGAGAGTTTAGGAGGGACCCTGGGACGTGAAGGTATGGTGGAAATATTTCAGAAACAACTATCAGATTCGATACAGAGCTCAAGCAGGGTTCAGGTGGTCGAGAGGAAGATACTGGATAAATTGCTGGAAGAGCTGCGGTTGGGCTCTTCAGAGCTGACAGATCCTAACACCGCACTAAAGGTAGGTAAGATACTATCAGCAAGATTGATCACCACTGGAAGCCTTATTCAGTTTGAGGATGAGCTGCAGATAAACTTGAGAATGGTAGATACAGAGACCTCTGCTATAAAGATATCCCTGACTCTCAAGGACAAGAATAGGAGAGGAATAATAAGTAGTTTGGTGAATACCCTTTCAACAGATATCCTGAATAGGTTAAAGAAGGGATTCCCGTTCAGGGGAAAGATTGTTGCCGTAGAAGAGGATCAGGTAATCATAAACCTAGGGTCAAGACATGGTTTAACATCGAAAACGAGAATGAATATTATTCGGGAAGGAAAACCGATAAAGGTGAGTGGTAAAGTGATAGGATATCAGAAGGAAATGATCGGGATTATTGAAATTACAGATGTGGAAGAGGGCATCTCTTACGCCACTATAATAGAAAAGAGGCAACCATTGGAAAAGGGTCAGAAGGTGATAGAGGGGATATAGAACCGGGTTTATTAACCTGCATAAATCACTAAAGAATTTTTCATTTAGTTCACTTTAGGCACTTTAGCTCACTTTAGACACTTATTAATTTGACTATGAATAATCAAATCATCTTCGTATTATTACTGATCACATGTCTTTCCACCTCCTGTACATCCTTAATGATGACCCCAGAAAGGATAGAGGGGGAGGAAAACACTTATCCAGTGACCATTGCTATCATCTATTTTGAAAATAACTCTATATCACAAAGAGAAAGGCTTGACTTTTTGAGAAAGGGCCTTGCTGATATGCTGATCAATGATCTTAGCCAGGTAAGAGGCATAAATGTAGTTGAACGGGGAATCCTTCAGGCCCTATTAGAAGAGCTCAATATATCCACTCAAGAGATCGCAGGCCAGGAGACCAATCTGAAGATAGGGAAGATACTGGGAGCAAAGATTATCCTCCTTGGAAGCTATTCAGCATATATGGAACAGATAAGGATAGATATAAGGATGGTGGAGGTAGAAACAGGATTGACACTTTATGCAGATGAGGTTACAGGTAAGGTTGAAGAGATATTCATATTAGAAAAGGAGATAGTCCTTAAGATAACAGAGAGATTAAACATTGAACCTGATCTGAAGGAAAAGGAGAGATTAAGCCATGCTGCCAGACAGTCGCTGAAGGTGATTGAATATTATGGGAGAGGGCTTGATTACCAGGACAGCAAACAATATGATAAGGCCCTGGAGATGTATATAGAGGCACTTAAGATAAACCCTGACTATCAAGAGGCAAAAGACAGGATAGAGGAGATAACATTACGACAGCAGCAGAAGGAATGAAATTGCTTGCATTGTCATGACAGCTAATCTTTGATTGCTGAGATGAAGCGTCTTTTTATGGTTTCAGTAGTATGAGAAACCCTTGCTATCCCTTCATCACTCTCTCTTGAAACCTTTACCAGAATAAAGATAGGACCATCACATTTCAAACAGTCCTTTATGACATTTTTAAATTCATCCTTTTCCTTAACCTTTTCGACCCTGCTGTACCTGGCACTTTTGGCTATCTCCTCAAGTTTTATAGTACCGGAGATCGTGCGTTGGTTTCCAGTAGAACCATAAACCTCATTGTCAAAAACGATATGAAGAAGGTTTTTCGGAAGGAGATCCCCTATCATTGTCAGACTTCCTAGATTCATCAACACATTACCATCGCCGTCAAATATTATTATCTTCCGGTGTGGTAGACTAATAGCCAGGCCAAGGCCTATTGAAGATGCAAGCCCCATGGACCCTACCATATAAAAATTTTCCATCCTATCACAGGCAGTAAATGACTCACGGCATATCATTCCATTTGCATGGACTACAAGCTCCTTCTCTAACAAATCTACCACCACTTTAATCGCTTCTTTTCTCTTCATTATATAATCCCCTTTCTTACGAGGATTGCTACCGGGATCATCTTATTCTCCATCTCTCTCACTGCTTCGTCTATCGCCTTTGCTATCTTGTCTGGGGTCAGGATAATATACGGAAGACCTATAGTCTCTAAAAGCCTGGGGGTTATCTTCCCCATCACAAGGTGTTCAGGGGCATCCTTTCCCTCGAATCCACGCCAGCTTACTATAATCAGGGTAGGGATCTTATAAATAAGGTTAAGTGATGCAATGGCATTAAGGGAGTAACCGAGACCAGAATTCTGCATAAGGACAACAGGAGATTTCCCGGACAGATAAGCACCTGCAGCTATTCCCACTGCTGCATCTTCTCTTACAGAAGGGATATAAATAGTATCCGGATCTGATTCAAGAAGGAGGATTATATCTTTCAGTATGGTACAGGGAACCCCTGTAAAGAAGTTAAAGCCTTTCTCTTTGAGGCCACAAACAAATTCTTCTGCCTTAGACATCTTTTCTCCATATCTAAAAATCTATAACTTGGTTTTGTAATCTTTATAGATAGTATTCTCGATCTCTGTTTCTATATCATGGCAAAATTGGAGCTCTGTATCGGCCCTCTGGTAATGATTGACATTCATATACCGCATAAAATCACGTACTCCCATATCAACTACCTCATAAGGGATAGATGGTTGACCCATCTCTCCTAGACGGATAATGAATGCCTTGATAAGTGCTTCTGG
Source organism: uncultured Nitrospirota bacterium (assembly GCA_913009285.1). Lineage (GTDB taxonomy): Bacteria > Nitrospinota > Nitrospinia > SZUA-224 > SZUA-224 > SZUA-224. The sequence continues at coordinate 3,117 of CAJVYE010000158.1, forward strand.
TTTCAATTTTATATCCCACACCCTGCTCTTTATTATCTCCTTACGGAAATTGATAATATTTTCAGGCTTATAAAAATCACCCCGGAATTTCATATAGTCTATATTGTTCCAGAACTCCCATTGGGCTGAACAATAGGAACATTCTGGCAGGAATAATTGTATAGGATTATTCCATGTGTCAAAATAGGTGTGGCTCAAGAGGCTAACCGCAGCGCTTAATTTATCACAACTGATATTCTTTACACTCTCATCGTTGACTAGATCTGAAGCATCTTCTGCATGCTTCATAAATACAGGGATCTCCTCTGTTATCCTCTTATATGCATATACTTTCTTCTCCAACAGTCTCTTTCCAACATAATCTTCAGAAGGTATATTGCCTATACCTGCCATAAGTGTTTTGATCTTCTCTGCTATTAACTTGTTCAAACTATCAAAATCCCTCTCCTTTACCTCATCACTTGAAAATATCTCTATAGCAACATCGAGAAAATCGGGTTGATTCTCCAGGATATGGGCATAGACACGATGAAAGTGGGCTGGCTCTTTATCTATAACCGGAATAACTGAATAGATTGCAGCTCCCTTATCCAGACCACAGCATTCCAGTACCTTTACCGACAACAAGACATGTGTTTCCCAATCGACACTTCTCCTCTATTTTAAAAATCCTGGTATTTAGATCGGAAGAGCACACGTCTGAACTCCAGTCACATTCCTTTACGTCGTATGCCGTCTCCTGCTTGAAAAAAAAAATGCAATTATGAAGGTAGCCAGCCCTGTTGAATTGAACGGCAAACATTTAGGCAGGGGGTGCGGCGCTTTTGAAATAAGGCGACGCTTTGCTTCTTTTT
>CAJVYE010000159.1 GCA_913009285.1 uncultured Nitrospirota bacterium
TCCTCACATTGATGGCCATAACCCTGAGTGTCTATATCGCCATCTTTACTGTATTACCAAATAGCATCTCGATAAGGAGCGGTTTTGCCAGATGGCTATCTCCAGCTCTGATTTGGACATCCCTGGAACTCGTCAGGACACGAATCCCGATCCTGGGTTTTCCATGGGGGAGTCTCGGTTACTCCCAGTTTAAGACACTTTCTATTGTTCAGTTTGCGGATATAACAGGGATCTATGGTATTTCATTCCTGATAGTATTAATAAATTCAACTATATATCTTATCATAGAGAATAGATGGCTCGAACCAAGAGATATGCTCGGTACGGTAAAAAGTGGGATATCGAACCCAAAACTAATTATCTCTTCTCTCGCCATCTTAATCCTCTGTGTCGGTTACGGTCTATGGAGGATAAATATATATAAGTCCATGCCATCCCTTGCAACACCTGTCAGAGTGGCCCTTATACAGGGGAATATAGAACAGGATCAGAAATGGGTTCCTGCCTACCAGGAGAAGACCTTTAACATATACAAGGATATGACCCTTGCAGCATCGAAGAAGGGTATGGATATGATTGTCTGGCCTGAGACCGCTGCCCCATTCAATTTTCAGAGAGAGAAGAAATACAGCAGACAGATATTTGATATAACAAAGGAAAGTGGGGGTTATCTCATCTTCGGTAGCCTCAGCAATAAGTATGATTCAGGTAGGATTCAGATGTTTAATAGCGCCTTTCTGGTTTCACCGGATTCAAAGATTTTCGTAAAGTATGATAAGATACATCTAGTGCCTTTTGGGGAATATGTCCCTTTCCATAGATTTTTCCCTTTTGTAGACAAACTAGTTGAGGGAGGTATAGAGGACTTTGAGGAGGGTAAGGATTATACAGTGATGACCATTCCAGGTGGGAGATTAGGAGTATTAATCTGTTACGAGGTCATCTTTCCAGATCTGGTTCGTAGATTTGTGAGGAATGGTGCACAGTTTATGGTGAATATTACAAATGATGCCTGGTATGGGAGGAGTGCAGCCTCTTACCAACATATCTCTATGGTTACTCTCAGGGCTATCGAAAACAGGGTGCCGATTGTAAGGGCTGCAAATACAGGTATCTCAGGAATCATTGACCCAACAGGAAGGATAGTTAAGGAGACAGATATCTTTGTGAGGACATGGATATATGGTGATATATTTCCCAAGGCCTCTGGGGATACATTTTTTACCACTTACGGCGATATATTTGCATATACATGTGTATTCCTGACAGTGGTTTTTTTTGTAACAATCGTATATGATAAAAGAAGGAGGTAACAGTTTAGCTATCAGAAGATATAGCTAAACTTCAATTATAAAGCATAGGATAGTGGATAGGTATTAAATCCTAAATTCGAAATACTAAATACTAAACAATATCAAATGACAGAAATCCAAAATTCAAAACATTCTGTATGCAATGCTTTGTTTAGTATTTTGATATTTGAATTTAGAATTTGTTTAGAATTTAGATATTAGGATTTAGAATTTAAGATATGTCATTACGCCTTATATTACTCTTTATATTCCTTTTACTCTTGTCTTTATATTTAACCTTTCTTAATAGTATTGATGTGTCATTCAGGATACTTCCAAAGGAATGGCAATTACATATCCTTCAGGAACGATTTTCTATGTTTACTCAATCTGAACCATTCAATGTTCCACTAATAGTAATCATACTCATCTCCTTTTTCTTTGGTGTGATGATATTTTCTTTTATCAATGCTATGCAAAGATCTATGAATCTCTTCTCAGATTGGAAGACTATCTTCAAGATAAAGAAAAAGGAAAAGATCGATAGAATGTTTTTAAATGGGCAAACCTATCTTTTAGGAGGAAGAAAAAAAGATGCCGTTCGTCTATTCGAAAAGATCCTTCGTAAGGACCCGAACCACATAAAGACCCTATGCGTGCTGGGAGATATTGATAGAGAAGAGGGGAAATACAGTGATGCTGTGAAGTTGCACCTCAGGGCCAAAGCCTTTGACAATAGAGATCTTTCTATATTATACAGTCTGGAGAAGGATTATGAGGTTTTAAACTCTTTTGAAGAGTCGATAGCGCTATTGAAGGAGATCAGGGATATAGATAGAGAGGGTTTGGTTCCCTTAACCAGATTAAGAGATATATATATCAGTAATAAGAGATGGGAAGAGGCATGCCGTGTCCAAAAGGAGCTTATATCCCTGATAAAGGAGGATTCGATTCTCTCTGAAGAAAGGGATCGATTAAGTATTATAGGTTATGAGATCGGTATGAGCTGTCTAAATGTAGGAGATTATGTAAATGCTGTAAAGGAATTTAGGCACTCAATAAATTTGGATACTCACTTTGTTCCAGCTTATATATGTTTAGGTGATACATACTTTAAGCAGGCGAAGGAAAGATTAGCAATCAAGATATGGAAAAAGGGATATAAAAAGATGGATTCTATTATCTTCCTCAAACGTATAGAAGAGATCTACATCAGGCATAGAAAACCGGCAAAGATAATAAGGATGTATCAGGATGCTATATCTCAGAATCCAAACGGGTATCTTCTCAGATTGATGTCAGGAGAGGCCTATCTACGTCTCAATATGCTCGACAAAGCGCTGAAGGAGCTTAAAAGAGTTGAAGAGATAAATCCAGATATTCCCTCCCTCCATCTTCTTTTAGGGAGGGTATATGAAAAGATGGATGAGATAGGTGTTGCATCACAGGAGTACCAGATCGCCTCCGAAGGAGGAGAGTTGTCCTCTCTGCTGGAGTTTTACTGTAATAAATGCGAGGCAATATGTGAGGATTGGATGGGAAGATGTCCAAACTGCAGTGAATGGAATACAATAGATATCAGAGCAATGGGGACAGTGGGGAGTAGGCAGTAAGCAGTGCCTACTCCTTACTGCCTACTATTTCTGCACGGCGCAAGGTCCTCATGAATATCGGTATCAAAAGGGGAATGAGGTTTCTGATCTTTCTTATGATATTACCACTATCCAGATCTCTACCCCTGGCTGTTTGTGCCTTTATAACCCTCTCTGCCTCCATAATAAGAACAGGTATGAATCTAATAGACATCATTATCATCCAGGCTATATTCCCGACCGGCACGCCGATTTTCTTTAATGGACTGAATATACTCTCCATTCCATTAACAAGGTGGGTGGGAGAGGTAGTCAGCGTAAGGACGGATGATACTGTAATCAACAGAAATAGACGGAGGCTTACTATGATCCCACTGATCAATCCCTCATAAGTTATACTAAGGAATCCCATATTAAATAGACCTATGGCCCTCCCGGGAGTGAAAAAGAGATGGAAAATTCCTGCACATATAAAGAGCCAGAGAAAGGGTTTAATCCCCTTGAATAGGTATCTCAAAGACAATCCAGCCATCTTGATTATCAGTATAAAGAAGAGTCCGATTATCACGAGATACAATAATCGGGTTGCAGAGAGTATCAGAAGGATTGAGATAACAATCGCAGCGAATTTTATCCGTGCATCTGCCCTGTGCACCAAAGAATCTCCAGGGATGTAACGTCCCAATGTGATATCCTGTAAAATATTCATTAATTCCTCATTACATATTAAGTTGTTTCTCTCAAGAGTTCATTCGTCTCTTGAACTCATTTTTGAATTTTGATTTGTCATTTTGCATTTTGATTTTTTATTTTTAATTTGGTTTTGAGTTGCTCAACTATTTTACGAAAGAACCAAAATCTTTTCCTCTATTATTCCCTATCTGTAGTATCCCTTCTCTCTTTAAACGGTCGGTGAGGAGATTTGCCACTATGCCGTTCAAGATTCCGGTTATGAGGGCAAATATAAGAAATACTGGAAGTAGTGAGAATAGTCCTATATGTTTTATAAATAATAGATAGACAACTCCCATTACTGTAATGGTATGGGT
>CAJVYE010000160.1 GCA_913009285.1 uncultured Nitrospirota bacterium
TTTGGTTCCTGCCGCTCTTCCGATCTATATTATTTTTTTTATTTTTTTGTTTAATGATACGGCGACCACCGAGATCTACACTCTTTCCCTACACGACGCTCTTCCGATCTCCATAGGGTAAGTAAAAAATTTACTGGATTGAGCCCCTGAGCCCCCCTTTTTTGATTAATAGGATGATCTGATAACCGTTCATGTACCCACCTAAGATAATTATTTAAGACCCTGGAGGTGAGTCTGGCCTTATCCATCTCATTATTTCCCTCTATGGGTTCGATTTCAATCACAGGCATATCATTATAATAAGGGTCAGAATCGGTGATCTTATCACTGGCATCTCCCTTCATTTTAAGGATTCCGTATCCCCGGTTGACCTTGGAGGTCTGACCTATATAAGTATACCTTATTGAGAGGCCATCTTCCTTATATTCAGCTATCTCTCTTGATAGATCAATCATCTCCTCTTCATTAAGCTTTATCTCCCTCTCTATTACCTTGAAACATCCCTCCTCCTTTGTAACCGAGGCAAAATTAGTGGCACAGAGCACATCTCCATTGTCAAAGGATATACCTGCATATCTTGCCTCACAGAGGGCCCTTCCAGGGAAGTCTTCAAGGGGATATCCGAATAGTATAAAATGTGAGGTCTCACTCCTTAAAGGGATACCCTGGGATATAGGGTCCATAAGTCCATTGATCCCTCTATCAGCTAATTTATCTAAATTGGGGGTATAGGCCGCCTCCAGGGGGGTACGGTATCCCAGCTCTTCTGACGGTTTATCAGATAGCCCATCTAAAATAAGTAGTAGAATCTTTGACATACATATCCTCCTTGTATTCTAATAGTTCAGCCCCTAATATTACAGGCAGTAAGGAGTAGGCACTAAGCAGTAGGCAGCACCTTTCCTTTCCCACTACTCTCTACTTCCTACTCCTTACTCCTTACTCCTTTTCCAGCACCCTGCCCATCTCTTTTGTATAATCTAATCTATTCCCTTCTAAGATCCCTTTTATGATAACCTTTATACCTGGAACAGCGTAACAATGGAAATATTCATAGCTTCCTGATTCCTCATACTGGACAGCCCCATTTAGAGACTTATAATTGCCTTCCAGAACACAGGCTATTTGATCTTTATCATTCCATTCCTTTCCTATAATAGATACAATCTCTTTATCATCTTCTATGTGTCTCAGAGGCAAGATAAGCTCTATGCCAAAATCCTTTAACATTAAGACAGATGCATCGATTGCAACAGTCGTCTGATTTACCTTTGTCTTTCCCTGATGACTTTCCCGTTCACCCGCTATAATAAGATTGCAATTCAATCTTTTTGCCAGAGGGATGATCACACTATGAAAATACAGATGACAGGCCGCGCAAGGAGAAGAGAGACCAAATTTATCTGAGAGCACCTTCGTGTATCGTCCATTCACAGCATGCCAGAGTTTGGGAGATCCCAGGGTAGCTATATTATGTACCTCTTTGTTATACCTAGTTTTTACCTCGCTTCTTATATGTTTTACCGTGTCTGATATAACACTCCAGTCTCCAAACAGGGTGCCGGTGTAGATCGCTACAGGGAGGATAGAATGAATGTCCTCTCTCTCTGAGGCCTTTATAATAGCAGCCACACTGTCCCTACCTGCAATTTCACCGATTGCAAGGCCAGGTGAGTTTTTAAAGACCTCTATATCTGATGGGGATAGAATCTCTTCAAAGGAGTCTATTAACTCCTTTTTCTTATAAAACATTTCCTTTGCATATTTATCATTCAACATGTCTGAGACCCTCAAATTATTTATAATGAGTGTTGTATTTTTATAAACATTTTCCTGTAAGACGAATTATAAGTCAAATATATAATTTTGATGATAAGCATTATTTTTGTTAATGATAATGCGTTTGAAAAATATTATTTTCAAAAAGTCTCCCTATATTCAATTTAGCAAGATGATTGGCAAACCCGGTATCACAGAGATAGACTTAGGACTCGCTCAGAGATAACTTCACATTCTTCGCATCTCATCTTCAGGCCATCTTTGACCGATTCTCAATCGCAAAATCCTCGAATTAACGCTGTTAGTCCTGCGGTTTTGCTCATTCGGATCGATCAAATCTGACCTAAATCTGAGCGCGAAGAATGTGAAGTTATCTTTGAGCGAGTTCTTAGAAAAAGGAAGATGAGGGGGAAATCACCTTGCATAATTTAGTAGATATATTATATATTATGATATAATCTCTAAAAAATCGACTCTTTTACTCTAAGAGAAGAGCTATTATAATTCACCACTGAATGACATCAGTTAGGACTTATAAGTTAATTTAACACTCGGGAAAGGGAATGAAAAAAATTGGTCTAAGCGGATATATATTTGCATCATTCCTTGTGCACCTCTTTTCTGGTTATTTGATCAATAATATAACCATTCCTAAAAGTACACAAGAGATCCCAATAAAGGTAAAAATAAGTACAATGAACCCAAAAGACATAGCTGATCTAATGGGTATGATCATAGATATCCCGAAGCCTAAGAATATAGAAAAGCCTTTAAAAAAGATGCTCTTATCCATGTTTGATAGCAGGAGGCACAGCAATATGGCGGATAAAAAGTCAACGATATATCGTGATATAAAGTCCATTATCCCGCAAAAGAAATTGCCCCCCCCATCATCCAAACATAAGCCCCTGAAAAGCGAGACCCGGAAAGAGGAGGAAAGATTCTCGGAAAAACCTGAGAAGTTGCCTCACAAAGTCAGGTCACTATCACTGATTGATGGGATTGATAACAAAGAATATCCCAGGATGGATTCCGAGAAAGAAGATGAGAGTTCTGATGAAGAATTAATATCACTAGACACCCAGGAATTTAAATATGTCGACTACTTTACTTCTATCAGAAAACAGATTGAGGAAGTATGGTTATATCCTGTAAAGGCGATGAAGAAGGGAATAAGCGGAAAGGTGCTCCTAAGGTTTACAATAAGCAAGGAGGGAAAGCTTGTTGATGTTCAAGTACTAAATACCTCAGGCTATAAGATCCTAGATGATGCAGCAATAAAGGCATTTAAGATAGCATCCCCTTACAAACCTATTCCGGACACACTAAATAAAAACAAGCTCAATATCATTGCCACCTTATCCTATATGGCGTCATTTAGTGTTTTAAGATAAAGATGGTTAGCAAGGAGTTTGAATTACTTGATATAACAGCAGATAAAGGGCTGATTGCTTATGGGGATGATCTAAAAGAGGCATTCGTCAATGCCGCAAAGGGATTATTATCTATAATAACAGACCTTAAGCTTATCAAAGACCTGATTCCACACAGGATAGAGGTAAGGAGCAAAGATCTTACAGGCTTGCTCGTATGCTGGCTGAATGAAATTATATATCTCCAGGAAGTAGATGAGATGTTATATAAGAGATTTGAGATAAAGAAATTGGAGAAGGATTACCTGGAGGCAGAGATATGGGGTGAGAGATTCAATCCTGATAAACATCTGATAAAGGGAGCGGTAAAGGCAGCTACTTATCATCAGGTTGAGATCAAGGAAGAAAAAGAAATATGGAAGATAAAGGTTATCTTTGATGTGTAATTTATTATTAAAATCTATATTTTTTGTCGAACCCTTAATGAATCATAGAATTACTTCCCCCTATGAGCCCTTCCAGATCTATAAATCTGGCATCGATCGGGAGTGTGCCTTTCTTGAGAGCCTCTGTTAATGCATCAGGAAAGAACGTATCACACTCATTAAGAGATCGGAAGAGCGTCGTGTAGGGAAAGAGTGTAGATCTCGGTGGTCGCCGGATCATTAAAAAAAAAAAAAATTATAAAAAAAAATTGAGATTATTTATTAGGTTTTACCACTCCTACTTCAACCTTCTCCTTCCATTACACCACCATCCTTTCCACTCTTCCC
>CAJVYE010000161.1 GCA_913009285.1 uncultured Nitrospirota bacterium
AAATGTATATTGTGCTGTGATGTTTTTTTTTTTTTTTTTTGTTCAAGCAGAAGACGGCATACGAGATAAAGGAATGTGACTGGAGTTCAGACGTGTGCTCTTCCGATCTATTTTTTCCCAGATAAAGGAGGAAGGAGATAAGAGGTTTGAATCATATACATTGACTAATGCCATTAAAAATCAAAGGCAAAATGTCTTGTTTTCCAGGTATAGCGTACCTGGATTCTTTACACCAAGGTGCTGGCAGAGCTATTTTAAGGATGCCATTGTTAAGGCCGGGGAGGAAACACTAAAGGAGGATTGGATACTTACTGATACTTCTGAAGAGTTCGAAGAGGATAATAAGGATAAGATAGTGGCTGGACTCACTGAACTCTACATGAGGGAATATGTGAAGGAATGGAGAAGATTCCTAAAGGGCATCAAGGTCCGACCCTTTGCCAATACCCCGGATGCTGTTGAGAAACTCTCTCTTTTAACAGGGGATTACTCTCCCCTTGTCCAGCTCCTCAAGGAGGTTAAGAAAAACACAACGCTTGAGAAGAGGTCATTCAAGAAGACCAGTAAGGTGGTAACAGGTCTGTTTAATAAGGCCAAAAAGAAGCTGGGATTCAAAGAAGAAGAAAAGGTCACGGATGAGGAACCATCTAAGAATCAGGTGGAGAAGGATTTTAAAGATTTACATAAATTTGTAATTAGTCAACAAGAAGATAAAAGATCCCCCTTGCAGATATATGTCTCAGAGATCATAAAGATTCGTGAAAAATTACATAACCTTATTAACTCAGATGATCCGGAAAGAGAGGCCAGGTACTATACTCAGGATATCCTATCCAAGAGTTCAGGAGAGGAGCTACATGAGGCATGGCGATTGACTGAGAGGCTTCTGCGTGATTTTAACTCTGAGGGGAGAGATGTAATAGAACCCCTCTTAAAACAACCCATTATAAACACCTTAATAGCAGTAATACACGATAGTCAGAGATATCTGGATCGGCTCTGGAAGGCAGAGGTATATGAGCCTTATCAGAGGAGTTTACAACTGAGGTATCCTTTTAGTAAAATTGGAGAAGATGCCACACTCATAGATGTCTCAGAATTTTTTCATCCCTCGGATGGTATCTTCTGGGACTTCTACAAAAGAGAACTTCGGCCGTTCTTAATACCTAAAAAGAATACGTGGAGGAAAAAGACATGGCTCGGAAAAGGGATCTCCTTCTCGCCAGCTTTTCTAAATTCTCTGAGTCATGTAGATTTAATTACCAAGAGTCTCTTTCCCAGAGGCAGCTCTGAGCCGAGGGTCTCCTTTGAACTTTATCCTTACCCAACTCCAGGATTGAGTCAGATACTCCTTGTCATTGATGGTAAAAGCTATAATTATAGAATGGGACCGCAGGTATGGAAGACCTTTTCCTGGCCAGGGACCACAGGGGCTATAGGATCAAAGATTCAGATCTCTGACGAACAAAGTGGGTTCAGACAGGATAAGTCATTTGAGGGCAGATGGGGGTTTTCCCGGCTCATGGATGCAGGCAGGGTTACACAGGAAAGCCCTACGAGATTCAGACTTGAATGGAGTTTTAACAGAGGTGGGATAAAGACATATAATGTCCGTTTTGATTTAAAGGCCCATAGTTATAGAAATCCTTTTAGACAAGGGTTATTATCAAAATTTAAATGTCCAAGCAGGATCACAGCAATAAAAGTGAACTAAAGTTAATTTAGTTCACTTTAGGCACTTTACACTATGAACATAGGTTGTTTTGGAAAACTTCCGATATATGCTGATTTCATCAGGCACAATGCCAGTAGTCAGGAGGTTCGTGCCCTTGATCAGTGGTTTCAGGAAGGTATCTTCTGGTCTCAACGTCGGTTGAATAAGGATTGGGATTCTGCCTTTAAGAATGCACCCAATTATCGATTCTTATATCATCCGTTAAACTCAAATCATGCCCTGCTAGGGGTATGTGCTTCGAATCAAGACAAAGGAGGCCGCAGATACCCCTTTTTGATTTTTGTCCTTATAGATCTGTCACAATTCATATCACATATTCCCTTTGTACCTGCTATATTCTCAGGATTCCTGTCCCAGGCCGGGGAGATTATTCAAAAAGGGTGGGTAGATACAGACGTAAAGGGGCTTATTTCAAAGATTAATCAGATTAATCTCCCAGCCTATTCCTCTCTTGACGAATTCCAGCAAGGATATATCGAGTATTTAAAGACTCAAACAAATCAAGGATTCTGGGAAGGGTTATTTGGTGATTTTCATGACATAAAAAAATATCTGGTCTTACATACCCTTGTTGAGGTCCTCTCACCCTTGAGAAACCAGGACCCACAACGACTTACATGGGGGTTAAAATTTCCACCCTCTTCAAGACCAGAGAATCAGGTACATGAGATCAGTCTTTGGATAGATATCGCCCTCCATCTCCTTGGAAATCCTTCTATAGTTCCCAACATGTTCTGGAGCCAGGGATCAGTTGAAACTGGTGCGGGTCTGTTTCTGTATTTTCGAGAACCTTCTCCAAAAAGCTATATCCATTTACTTTGTCCTGATATAGAGGACGATTCCCTGTGTGACCTTGCCCAAAGCAGAATGAAATTGACCGACCCCATCATCCAAAAATATAAATCGCTCTTAGATACCCCTGATATCTCTTTAATAGATCTTCTCTCTCAGGTAAAGAGCATTGCACAGATGCATTAAATTTCCTTTTATACTCAAGTATGCCATAAATTTGTATTTTTCGCGAAAATCCCAATTTATAGCCTACTTGAGTATAACTTCAAGGGGCAGTAAAAAATTCTATTACCGAGTAAAAAAAAATTGACATCAATAGTCTAATTTTGTTAAGATGCAACCGATATTTATACTTTACTATACACAACAATTGTAAAGATAATGAAGAAGTCATTTTAAATGAACTCAAAAGATTTTATCAAGGCAGGTAGGCTTTCAGAGGCACATAAGCAATTAATCGAAGATGTTAAATCTTCACCTGCTGATGTGGGCAAACGAACACTTCTATTGCAGGTTCACGCTTTTCGCGGGGAATGGGACAAGGCAGAACGTCATCTCGATGTGATTGCTACCCAGGATTCAAGCAGGGAGACTGGTGTGCAGGTTTTTAAGAACCTTATCCATGCTGAAAGGGAGCGAATGGAAGTTTTCAAAGACAGCCGCCGCCCTTCATTTCTGCCTAAAACCCCACCATATATAGAAATGTATTATGCTGCCTGTGAGAAGCTGGTCGAAAAAAAAATAGAAGAGGCAACGGAGTTTTTTGATCAAATTGCTACTCAAGTTCCAATTATTTCCGGAACAGTAAACGGAAAGAGCTTCACCGGTTTTAAGGATACAGACATATTTTTAGCCCTTTTCCTCGAAGCAATTGTCCATGAGCAATATACATGGATACCCTTTGAGTCAATCAGGGAACTTTCAATTTCACCTCCCAAAACTTTTTCCGATCTCCTCTGGATTTCAGCTCGTATAACCACATGGGAAGAACTTACTATGAACTGTTACCTTCCTGTGCTCTATATGAATTCCTTTCTCCATGAAGATGATCGGATAAAGCTTGGTAGAATGACTGATTGGACCCCTCTTGGAGGGCCATTTTCAAAAGGCACAGGCCAGCATGTTTTTCAGATCGGTGAAGAGGAAATGACTATTTTGGAGATGAGGGATGTCCTATTTACAACCTTTGATTAAGGGCTCGCTCAAAAATAACTTAGCATTCTTCGCGCTCAGATTTAGGTCAGATTTGATCGATCTGAATGAGCAAAACCGTAGGAAGATCGGAATAGCACACGTCTGAACTCCAGTCACATTCCTTTATCTCGTATTCCGTCTTCTGCTCGAAAAAAAAAAAATAAAATTATTTATTATCATTATATATATACATAGTGTTCACC
>CAJVYE010000162.1 GCA_913009285.1 uncultured Nitrospirota bacterium
CTACCCGACGCTCTTCCGATCTCCCTGATCCATTATCCCCCATCTCTCCCTTCATATCATCACTACTTAGGTCGATCATAGAAATCCTCTCACCCACCATTATAGTAGAGACAATAAGATCACCTCTCTCAGGCATAGCCTGTATAGCATTCAAGATCATATTCAAGAATACCTGTTTCAGCAACTCTAGATCCCCATATCCAATAAGATGCTGACTATCGTATTTTTTTATTACCCTTATCCCATTATGTCTAATCATATTTTCCGTAAAGAGTAATATATCATCGAGAAATCTGTGTACATCATACCTCTGACAGACAGGCCTTGGAGATTTTGTAAAGAAAAGAATATTCGAGATGATATGATCCAGGGTTTTGACCCCAGAAGAGATGTGTTCCACTAATCTTTTCTTGTCCTTATCATTTGCGAGTTCCTTATTAAGAATCGATGCAAAGAGTTCAATACTCCCTAACGGATTCCTTATCTCATGAGCAATACCAGCAGCCATTTCACCCATTGCAGTCAAACGTTTGTTGCGTTCTGCCCTCTCCTCTAATCTCTTTATAGTAGTAACATCCTGAATTACCAGGACATTTCCTATAATCTCTCCCCATTGATCCCTTACAGGAGAGGCGTATATTGTCACATAAACCGTATCACCATCTTTGGTGGTAAGTATCCTATCTGACTTCAACCCACAGGAGGATATCTCAGGAGAGCTCTTGAACAAGATACTGCAAAGGTCATGATCAAAGATATCACTCAACTCTTTACCTATTAATGAAGTACCTAAGATCTCGCCAGCTGCCCTGTTAGCCTTTGTCACCTTCCCATATAGATCGACTACCATAACCCCTGTGGTTAGGCTTTCGAGTATGTTATTTAGATAATTCTTTACCTCCTCCTTCTCCTGTAAGTTTTTTATAAGTTCCTCATTCTTCCTTTTCAGTTCAAGGTTTAACTCTTTTACCCTATTTTCAAGTCTCTCATACGAATTATTTAACCTGACAGTGGCTGTATTAAATGACTGAAAGGCACGATTAAGAAGCTCGATTTCTATATTTTTATCATCCATATATTTTTATCATCCGTCTTTGGTATACCACCATCAAGGCTAAAGGCTCAATGCCTTAGCCTTTAGCCTTATGCCTTTAGCCTTTCTTCAGAAATACTCCTTATACTTCTCCTCCCACTTGATACTCTTAATATCTCTATCTGCGATCTCTCCTATCAGTTCACCTTTAAAATCTTTTACAATATCTGAAAAGATAGCTATAGCATTATCTTTCTTCTTCAATCTCCTGTAACTATCACCAATAAGATATAGAGCCCATGTATATCTTTCATCATCCGGATAAAGTTTTATCGCCCTTTGAAATGCCTCGATAGCAGCCGGGTATTTTTTATCTTTGTATAGGCAATCTCCTATCTCAAAGTAGCTATCCAAAATATAACTAGGCGCCTTTTTACCTCTAAGGGTGGAGGTAAAGGAACTGATCGACTTATTATAGGCATCGATTGCCATGTCAAATTTATTTAATTTATTATAAGAGTTCCCAAGATAGTAATATATCTCTGAAATCTTCGAATCTTTTGGATAGGTGTTTATTAATGTACGATATTCACTAGACGCTTCCTTAAATCTTGCCTGCCTGTAAAAGGTATTTCCCAGAGATAGTCTTACATGGGGCAGATAACGACTTTTAGAAAACCTCTTTAAAAACTCCTTCAAAACCCTCTCAGCATCGGTATATTTGTCCTGAAGGAGATATGACTCCCCTATTTTAAAAACCAACTGCTCCCTGTATACTCCCTTTAAATCAAGGGTCATGGCCTTTTTATACCTATCGATAGCTGCATCGTAGAGACCGATCTTCTGATAACTCTCCCCTATCTGAAACAGGCTTTTCACATCTGTAATATCTCTAAGGTAAGGCTCCAGATTTTTGTGATATGTCAGTAATACTGGTAAGAATCCATCTTGAGAATGATAAGTCTCCACCAATTTATAAAAGGTCTTTTGAAGTGAAGAAATTCCCTCCTTTGAAAAAGGAGTATCAGGATATCTTGTCGCAACATCTCTAAAGACCTGAATGGCCTCAGTATATCTTTTCTTTTTTGCAAGGGCAATCCCTTTCCTCAGGAGTGCCTCTCCTGCTGTCAAATCAGATGTCTTACTCTCTGCTATCTCCTCATATGTATCCATTGGTCTTAAATAATGGCTGTAATCAAATACAATATCAGTAATCTTTATATCGGGTTTTTCTATTCCCACATCAGCCATCCTTATCTTTCCATAATATGCCTCATCACTATCTGACCCCCTAAGTATTGCCTCAGAATAGACCTTTAGACTCTCCTCCTCCATCCCCTCCGTACGGTAAATATCACCTATCATCATCAGTGCCTTTCTGCCTATATCACTGTCAGGATAGAGATTTATCAAGACAAAAAATATGTTGCGGGCCCTACCCAATCTTCCATTCTTAAGATATGTCTGTCCCATATTGAGCATAACCTCCGGATGACTCTTAGGATAAGTGGGCCACCTCTTATTTGCCTCTTCATATATCAGTTCAGCACTTATAAAATCGTTACTCTTATATAGGGAATCGGCAATTTTAAATGTAGCCTCCCCGGCAATTCTGCTAAGGGGATAAAGAGAGACTATCTTCTTTAACTCCCTGTAAGCCATCTTAAATTTCTTCTCCTCCAACAGGATATCTGCCTTATTAAGCTGTGCCCTAGTTGCAAACTTCCCCTTCGGATGCCTATCAAGTATCTCCTGATAGGATGCCTTTGCCTCCAGAAAAAGCTTAATCTCCCGATAAGATCTACCCATCCTGTACAATGCGAGATCTATCTTATCTGAATCTGAATAGCGCCTCATAGCAGATTTATACGCCTTTATAGCAGGGAGATATTCACCTGTCTTACGAGCGATATTATAATAGGAATCACCTATAAGAAACGCTACATCTTCGGCAAATCTACTCTCTTTATATCTATCCATAAAGGACTGAAATCCTGATAGCGCCTCTCCATACTTCTTCTCCTGAAAGAGTTTAATGCAATTTCTATAAAAACTCCTCTCCTCATCCTTTATTTCCTCAGATAGACGAGGGAGAACTACCTCAGCCTTTTTCTGATCAACAGTCTTGGCACTTTTCTGGGTAATAGGTTTAACCTTCTCTCTTAAACCTTGACCCTTATCTGACGATTCTGACTCCTCTCTAACCGGCTTCAAAGGAGGGATCTTTTTCTCTCTAATGTCTATTACTACTCTTGGGGGGTCTTTGAGTTCAAAATAAAAAAATAGATTATCCTTATGCTGGAGTATTATATCGGCCTTAACATTCCTGGATGGTAGTTCATGGAGATATACGCCCTTGATCCTCGAATCACTGAACTTTTCTGATCTATGTCCATCATTAAGTCCCAGATCCAAAAACATTAGGGTAATTAATTTATTGTTAGTATCCGGGATAACTTTATATGACGTACTCTGCTCAAGATCAAAAACTACCCTTGTATACCCATCATGAATACCGAAACGTACATCTTTAATCTTGTTAATCCCCTTCTCTTCCGCATATATATCTAATACAAATAGACCTATTATTAGAAGAAGTAGGATTATGAAGAAAAAAGATACCTTGAATTTAATTTTCGAATTTTGAACGAATTCCAAATTTTCCATTATCCTATACTTTATATTTATTTTTAAAACCTAAATTGAGCGATTCTTTCATGTCGGGCGAGACGCCCGACCTACTGTTGTGTGAAGCATCAACCCTTTCCAGTAGGACAGGCCGTCTCGCCTGTCATCCCAGCGTCTCGCCTGTCATCCCAGCGTCTCGCCTGTC
>CAJVYE010000163.1 GCA_913009285.1 uncultured Nitrospirota bacterium
ACCCACACCAGAAGTCCCAAAACTCCTTTGGAGATTGCCGTCTATGTCAGAATCCAGGACATATATATTCCCATTATTGTCATTTACTATGTCCACAGGATCACCTTAGACAAAGGTGATGGTTGTCCGGGATGGGAGATGGACATTTATCGTAACAGGATTGAGATTGGTGAACTGGAGACCTGTGTTATCTGCTACCCGGATGATCGGGTGATAGAGTCTTATCTCTGTGTAAGTATTGGATGTGTTGCCAGATTGGGAAACCTATTCCCCTGAGGTGGACAGGCTCTCTCCTTCAACTGGATAGCTATTACCTGTAGCAGTCACAAGAAAACCATTCTCATCTATCTCTATCGATATCTCCCAGTATTCATTCCATTGACTACTGTCTAATCCAAGCTTCTCTATGTCATCTGAATAGGTGTTAAATTCAAGAAAGAATACCTCTTCTGATAGAGATATTAATTGAAGATCACTCTTTATACCCTCAATAATCGTATCTCTACTCTCATCTGCTATTGTACGATTTAAGGGAATTATCAGAACAAAAGTAAAGATGATTAATACAGATAACTGAAATATCTTCTTCATACAATATCTCCCTTTAATTAACCGCAGACACACGCAGATTAACGCAGACTAATAGCTGGCCGACCTGGCCAGCTATTAACTGTCATGCCCTTCAGGCATATCTAAAATCATCCTTTTGATTGCAACTTTAAAATTCACTTTCATAGGACAATACTTTTTTTCCGCCTCTGGCGGATTGAGTATTTTGTTGGGGTAAGTCTGCCCAACAAAATATCTGTGTATGTCTGCGTCTGTCTGCGGTTAATTTAAAAATTGTAGATATCTTCTCACCTTGTCAATAGTCCTGTCAGGGTGCCACCATCCCCTTTGACCCCAAACAAGCCGGGAAATGTGCCTACACTCCCTCCAGGAAAACCACCAAATCCACCCATGGTCATGTCTGTACCATTATTGTCATAGACCTTTACCCTGTATAATGGATCTCCATCAATGTCAAAGGCGCTGACTATCTCACCTATTGGGACAAAGTCATCAAAATTCGGGTTTTCTTGATCATGGCCAACTACTATGTTCCTGTTTACAGTATTAACCGCAGGTGCTATTTGACCCACAACTGTTATATCACCTCCCTTACCTCCTTTACCTCCATCTCCTCCAGGGAAAGATGCACCTCCACCAGCGCCCTTTCCTCCTAATGAACCTGTATCGGAATAGAATCTATACTGACCACCACGGCTGAATACAAATATATCTGCTATAACCTTTTCTATTTCACCTCCTGTGAAGAGATCAATATCGTGGAAGACGATCTTTTCTGATCCGGAGTCAATGCTGATATTACCGCCATCACCACCTGTCCCTCCTCCGCCGGCAGAGGAGCCAGACCCTATGCCTGAGCCTCCTATGCCGCCTGCAGTGAGTAATCCCCTATTAAATGTTGTGCGGAGTAATGGTAATCGTTCTCCTGTATCTGGCCTTGGTTTATCTGGTGTGCCCATGGTATATGGCGGGGGTGGGGGTAGGGTGTCAATGGGTGGCGCCCCTCCAGCAAGGATAATATCGCCTCCATTAGAGATGATCGTGACATCTCCTCCTTTCCCTCCAGGAAAACTGTCGCATCCATTAACAGGATCATAACTGTTCGGACAATCAGCGCTGTCACTATCACCTCCACGGGTTACTATGGTGGGGATCAGAAGGGGGTTGGTAGAGGATGTTATAAAGGTAAAGATGCCGCCATTGCCTCCATCAATAGCATTTGATGTGCTATTCTCTCCGGATATATCTATCTCTCCGTTTATAATGATATCTCCATTGCTCTGTATAGTTATGTCTCCTCCATTTATCCCATTCTTCACTGTGATATTCCCATCAGTATTTATGATAATATCCCCTTTAACTCTCAGGGTCAGACTGGCCCCTGAGACTGAAAGTGTCCCATCTATTATTACAAAGGTATATTCATATGAACCCGTGGATAATTCCAGTGTCTCTCCTGTTGGTATGGTCAAGGCTTGTGTGGCGCTAATAGGATCAATGGATGCACCACCTTCTATTGTGACATTACCACCATCACCAGGATATGCCAGACCAAGCGAGTCTCCTCCAGAGGTATTTATCACTCCTTCTACTTGCTCTGGTGTTGGCTCTACCTTCTTTGCGATGACAGCGCCTTCTTCATTGCCAAGCCCTCCTTTGTAGACCAGGATATACTCTGTATCTGCGGCATCTGAGGGAATAGGTGTAGAGAAAGTAAATGAGTATTCGTAATCATCAGGATTGTTGTTATCGGGGATGGAGATCCCTGTTAGTGTGTTGGATACACCATAGGTATATTCTGCTGACCCTGAAGGGATGTATCTGTATGAGATAAGGAGCTCTCCATTATCCATGTCTTCACCGTCTCCTGTGATATTCCCGACCTTGATTGTGATGCCATCGATGTCTTCATTAGTGTTCTCTGATTCAATGGCTGATGGGATTATGAGCTGACCCCTGAAGAAGTGGTTGAGAAGGCCGGCTGAGTAGCCGACTGCACGTTTAATAAGAGAATCTGCAGCAGCAAAGTAGTTGAATCGGTTCATGGAATAGCCTGCTTTATAACCCCTTTCTTCTAAATCATAGTCAAAAAGGGCATAGGTGGATGTAAAATCATTATGATATGTTTGCCCTGTGACTCTGTCATCTATATCGGTCCCTATAAATATGACATTTCCTGTGAGGGCAAGGAAGTTGGGATTGTTGGTGCGTATGACATCCTGAATTGGCTTTTTAATCGTAGTTACTGCTAATAGGGAAGGACTGGGATATGTTGTTGTGTCAAAATTGGTACCTACTGATACAAAGTTTCTATTGGTAAATTCTGCAAGCCCCTCTCCCTTCCCTGTTTTCCAGAATTTTCTGTATGTGCTAAATATTGGCGGAGTATATCCTGCATAGTTTAAGCCATCCATTTTATCATAGACAAAATCTTCATAAACACTTTTTTCTCCCAGGATAGGCCTAATATAGCCACCATGTGGATCATTCCTTACATGTTGTGGCTGGGCCATGTCCTGTATTAGATGTATAACCTGACCAAGGGAACGGAAGCACAAGGCAAGATTTTCTTCTCTTTTTTCCTGAGTTATCATGGTTAACCCATTATAAAAATATTCCCTTGCATGTTTAATAGAATATTTTTGTGTACGATATGTATTTGGTTCTTCTAATCCCCAGTTGGGCGCAGGCTCCCCAAAATCACCAACCACAGGTAGGATTAATCCTTTTTCACTAATAGGATCAAAAAAATGATTACAGAAGCGAATAAGGTTTTGAGAGAAAAAGTCGTCTTCACGTTGGCTGCCTTCTTTTATCCAGCCTTCAACATCTTTGTCTTTCAAATTTTCAGTCTCTGTTAACCCTATATTATCCAAATAACCACTCTTTAGCACTGAAACATTAAAAGCCTCTTTACTAATTTTTTCATGAGTCTTAACTTTGTATGCTGATATCTCTGCAGCGCTAAATAGAAAGATAATAAGATAAAGAATAGATAAGATATTTTTTGTCATGGTTACTCCTTAAATAATATTTTCCTGGCATCATCAGGCAGACCAGATAAATGGTATTTATCTGGTTTATTTTTCCTCTCTCTTTCTATTGCAAACACAGCTTGTTTAATTTTTTCCCACTTGGTGTAGCCCCAGTCGATACTATCTTGAAAATTCCCAACATCTTTCCAATATCTCTCCTCACTCTGAGCCTTCCACAGGCCAATAACCTTCCCATCCCAATCAGAAATCCTTAAGTAGGTATTACTTTCTCTTTTATTAAACAATCT
>CAJVYE010000164.1 GCA_913009285.1 uncultured Nitrospirota bacterium
TCTTAGATGAGTGCATGTCTGTGCAGATGATTAGTGCTCGTGTCTACGCGTGTCTAGCACGCGGTGGTCGCCTACAGCACGCCGATGCTGTCCGCACAGGCATCCGTCGTGTTTTAATTATTTAATAGTTTCTCTGGAATCATTTCTTTTTGTTTTTTTTTTAATGATACGGCGACCACCGAGATCTACACTCTTTCCCTACACGACGCTCTTCCGATCTCGTGGATCTCAACGCTGGTCTGACTATCAGCAGCAGTTGAAAATATCTCACTCTTCCTTGTAGGAATAGTGGTATTCCTTTCAATAAGCCTTGTCATAACACCACCAAGGGTCTCAATACCAAGAGAGAGAGGAGTCACATCTAGAAGGAGGATATCCTTTACATCACCTGCAAGAACACCTGCCTGGACAGCAGCTCCCAACGCAACGACCTCATCAGGATTGACCCCCTTATGGGGTTCCTTTCCAAAGAGCTTCTTTACTAACTCCTGAACCATGGGAATCCTCGTAGAACCGCCTACAAGCACTCCTTCATTAACCTTTGATGGTTCTATCCCTGCATCCTTCAATGCCTCCTTACAGGGGGTTGTAGTCTTTTCTACGATATCCTTCACCATCTGTTCGAACTTCGATCGCGTAAGTTTCAGGTTTAGATGCTTGGGACCTGATGCATCGGCTGTAATAAAGGGAAGATTTATATCTGTCTCCATTACAGTGGAGAGTTCCATTTTGGCCTTCTCTGCAGCCTCTTTAAGTCTCTGGAGTGCCATATTGTCTTTGCTCAGATCTATCCCCTGATCCTTCTTAAACTCTGCCACTATCCAGTCGATGATTTTCTGATCAATATTATCTCCACCCAGATGGGTATTACCATTAGTTGCCTTTACCTCAACAATATTATCTCCTACCTCAAGTATAGATATATCAAATGTCCCTCCACCGAAATCATATACCGCTATGATTTCATCCTTCTTTTTATCGAGACCATATGCTAGTGCAGAGGCTGTTGGTTCATTTATGATCCTCTTGATATCGAGCCCTGCAATCTTCCCGGCATCTTTTGTTGCCTGTCTCTGACTGTCATTGAAGTAGGCAGGGACAGTAAGAACCGCCTCAGTTATTTTTTCTCCCAGATATGCCTCTGCTGATTCCCTCAATTTCTGCAGAATCATAGCAGAAATCTCCTGGGGAGAGTACTGCTTCCCCATAACCTCTATCTTCACCTCATTATTAGCCCCACTGACTACCTTGTAAGGGACCATCTTCATCTCTTCCGGGACCTCATCATACCTTCTTCCCATAAATCTCTTAATAGAAAAGATAGTATTCTCTGGATTGGTCACCGCCTGCCTTTTTGCCACTTGGCCTACTAGTCTTTCGCCATCTTTGGTAAAGGCAACTACTGATGGGGTAAGCCTGCTCCCTTCTTCATTTATAATTACCTTGGGTTCACCACCCTCCATTACCGACACTACAGAGTTGGTGGTACCAAGATCGATTCCTATTATCTTTCCCATTTTTTTTCCCTCCGGGATTATTAATCCCAAATTTGGCAAAAACCCATATTTTAAAAAATTCCTGATCTACTATCAGGTAATTAAATTATAAGATGCGAATATATGGATGTCAAGTTACCTTAATGAAATTTTTTGGAAATGTTTCACATTTTTTCAGAAAATGGTATATAAATTGCTATATTCCCTCTGTCAAGACAAAAAACCTAGTCAAAGGCATCTTATCTTACTATAGATTTTATTTCCTCTTCTATTGCTCTGATGTGGGGTATAAGGGCGGAAAGTGTATTAATTATTTGCCCCTTACAGGTATATCTGTTTAATATAGTTTGATATCCTTTTTTTCTAATCAGCACCTTTTTATCAGAAGGGAGATCTAATATCTTCATAAACTTCTGGGCAATATCTTTGGGGTTATCCTGTCTTGTAATAAAACCATCTATCCCATCTTCTACCTGTTCTGGTAGCCCTCCTGTATCTGAAACGACTAATATTGGACCAGCAATTCCGGCTAATGCCCGTGCCTCCATAGGTGTAATACCACATGGCTCACCAAACGAGAGGATTGCAGAGATCTCTGTCTTTTCCCATTGTAGCATACATGCCATAAGCTCCTGATCAAAACCTTCAATCAAAGTAGCATCAATAGGTAGCTCTTTCCTCAACTTCAATAAAGTCGCATCCATAGGGTAGGCCATAATAACAGGATGCACCTTCCCTTCTATCTCCTTACATGCCTTGAGTAGCATATCAAGACGTTTATAAGGCACACATCGTCCCCAACTGAAAGCAAGAGACTTATCTGTAGGGATATTGTGATCTTCTAATTGCCTCTTGATATATCCTTGGTCTCGTTGTTTATAAAGATCTATATCAAGCTCTAATCCATTACCTGTCGGTATGATCGTCTCCTTTCTTGCCCCATACTCCTTTATTAAATGTTGTTCCATAAAAGAGCTGATACTGCCCAATCTTACATTAGGATAGACCTTGGCCCAATGGATGGCAGCAGATTCTACCATTAATCTTTCTGGATTGGGAATGGGTGATTCATGGAGAAAGGCGGTTGTGTGAACAGTCCAGCAACACATTAAATCTAAACCAAGTGACATTGCAGCCATTGAGGCGTAAATAGTACTCATGGAATACATACAATCATTGGCAAAGATAATACCAGCGTCATGATTTTTAACCCAATTTATTGCGGCTGTTGCCCCGGAGGCTGAAGCATACTTCCAACATTCTACAAGCCCTAATTGAGGCGACCATTGGGAAACAGACCCCAGGGGCTTTCCAAATGTATAATCAGCTAAATAAGCAAAATCCCCCCCCATCTCTTTTATCTTTTGGATACGTCCATTAGCCTTGTCTTTTGGTTCTCTCATGGGATGATCTTCAGCAATAGGGATCTCTGCAACATATAATGTGACATTAATATTGTATCTGGCAAGGGCATCCTTTATGGCAGGATAGGCATTAATATGACTCCTAATCATTGTGGCATTTCCACCACCACCGCTATTGATGCCTTCTAAAACAAAGTGAATAATAGCTATGTCCAATGATCTCTCTTTTAGACGATCCTTAGCCTCTTCTATTCCGATGTTAAATATACTTTTCATGAATTACTCTGGTTATTCCCTAATCCACCATCAAAAAAACAAAAAACCCACTAAGAAAAAACGTAACTATTCAGGTCTCCCCCTTTGGAAAAGGGGGATTAAGGGGGATTTTTTAATTATAAGTTCTCCAAATCCCCCCTTACCCCCCTTTGCTAAAGGGGGGGATGAATAGCTGAATAGTTACGAAAAAACAATATGATAGTTGATGTCTATCAACTGTAATCTATCACCAAAATTAAACACCAACCGAAAGATATCTATTATGACACAAGGGGTTCTCCCTTACAAGTATGAAAAAGAGAACACCAACACAGATATGACAGTTTTTGGTATTTGGATCTGGCCCAAGTTGTTTCTGACCCGTCCCTTAATCCCTATTGCCAAATTTGGGAATTGGCTGTATAGTAGCGCCATGGATAAAACACTATTTATTCGGTGGCCGGGCGCTGATGGGATATAGCCAAAAATCCGGATCAGAGTCTTTGATTCTCTTGTAGACGCTTTCGCTGGAGTAACCCCAATGAGTGGCCATATACAGTTGACATTGAAGATGAATGCCTACCTCTTCGGTTGCCTTATGTTACTGGCATTCTGGATTGCTGTACTCTGCATTCTGAGGAGGAAACAGCGATTCCATGACATCCGGGAATTGTGGTGGGCTAGCTTTTCATGCGGCTGGCTCGGATTATCCGAGCCCTTGTTTGTCCCGGATTA
>CAJVYE010000165.1 GCA_913009285.1 uncultured Nitrospirota bacterium
TGGTAGACGTAGTATAGAGATTATTTAGCTGTGTTGTTTTGTTTTTTTTTTTTATTCTTTTTTTGTTTAATGATACGGCGACCACCGAGATCTACACTCTTTCCCTACACGACGCTCTTCCGATCTTTTAATCCGATGTTCTGGTGGGTGGATGTTAGTAATACAAAATTGATCTTTGAATATAATACACATTTCAAGAATCAACGTCAAAGGGAAAATTGTGGTGGATCAGAGTATCAGAAATTTTAATCGACAAATAGTGGAATAAATGATATAATTATCAGTTAGATATGTGATTGATATCTGATTTTTGGTTATTTATAAAATCTGTTAGGGTATTATTGATTGTCCATCTTCCTAATGTTTTTATTATGAGATAGATTATGCCAAAAAGATTAATAATTTTTCTGGGGACATTTGGGATTTCCGTGATGTCATGTTTTCTCAGTATTGTACATGCTGAGCCACTCAATCATGACATATCAAACTTTTACTCAACCAATTGGCTTATGCTCAATGATTACCCTGCAGATAAGACATGGCAGAATCTTGGCATAGGAACCGTTGACTCAAAGTTGAAAGATGCAGGCGCTAAATGGGCTAATCTCTATCTCGGATGGCAATATATACAGACGATCCCGACCGGTTCTTGCCAATCAGAAGATGACTGGAATAATATCGTCCTCCATTGGAACGACTGGTATGATTTGCTTCAATCTGCAATAGATGATCTTAAATCAAATAACTACCGTATATCATTAATAATCAAACCAGCATGGACAGGTGATTGGGATATAGGTATAGTCGATTACCCTGCTGAACCAAATACAACTGCAGGTGTAGCATGGAGGGATGCTATACGGATTGGAAATCCTGATGCATTATGTGCCTTCAGAAAGACTATGTATTCCTTGGCAGAACGCTTTTATGACAAGATCGATGCATGGCAGATTGACCAGGAGCCTAATGACGCAATGGGCGGCACCTATGGATGGTTTTATTCTGCTTGTAGAGATAGCAATGACCTTCCAATAGATCCTGCCACATCTAATTGCGATGAGAGGTGTGAACAGGTGGTTGGCACTTTTGTGCCAGGAGCGACACTTGAGGATAATGTTTGTAAGGCTTATGGTCCTGAGGCCTTTGCAGAGACCTTCCGCGCAGGCGCTCTTGGTATAAAGGATTTCTATGAATCAATAGGACGCTCTGATGCCTTTGTCTATTGGGGATCCCTGGCCTGGGAACGAGAAGTTTATCAATATCTAGCAGACAAATATCAGTCTATATTCTCAGATGGTATGTCTCCGCATCTATTCTGGAACCAGGCGCCTGATCAGGATTATCAATTGCTTCAATATGATATCCCGGATTCAAATACATATCGTGGGACAATCATTGATGCTATCCGTATCTCTCACTTGATAGGCCGGGACTATGGCGTCTCTTATAATATGAATGGAAAAGATACAGTCCCGGTCGGCATGGTGCAGCAACCATATTCGACCTGTATATCTGTAGATGCTATTGAGCCAAATATACCATGTATACTTACTTTTTCCGATTTAAATAGAGACAATCCAGAGCCGGGTGATAACGGTCTGATTGGGATATCAGAGGAAGATCAGGCTAATTACAGGGTGAGAAGTACAGTCTTACAACTTTCCCTTGACTATATCTGGTCTAGCTGGCAAGAACATATGCAAGATGCTAATTGGAGTAACGGCCCAACAGATCCTTGGAGTAACTACTTTGGACATACCGGGATCCTTCGCGAAGATGGCTCTGAAAAGCCAGCCTACTGGGCACTCATGACATTGAAAAATATGCTGGACAGGGCAACTTTTCTAAGACGAATCCCATTATCTGACAGCTCCCAGCATGCCTACAGTTTTCTTAAAGATGATAACACAATGGTCACGGTAATGTGGGATGCGGATGGATCAAGCGTGGTAGGCCTTAATACAGAGGGTATAGTTAAGGTATTTAAACGCAATGGGTTGATAGGGGAGTGTCCGGGGACAGAGTGTATAGAATCTTTGGTGCTTGAGGAATCACCTAAGTATGTTGTAGGCACATTAAGAGGTCTTATAGGGTCAGACTATTATACCAATATCCGTAAGATATCGAATAGCGGGCTCCCTGCAATCCGTGGTATTAAAGATTCCTACATTATCGATTTTCATAATCAAAAGGCTGCTCTGGACGGTGCTGAACTTAAGATCAATTTACCTCCAGGCTGGACACTCCCTAATACAGAAGATAGTAGCCAGGGAGGATACACAACCGTTGAGCCAGGGCCACATGTTGAATACTCAGACATTACAATCACTGAAAATGGTGACAATACCTATTCGATAAATATACATCTCCAAAAGATGCCCACTGGCGGGAGTATACGTATCTATTATGGTGATGTTCGTCCACATGCTGTGCTTCTAGATACCGGATTTAATGGTATCATTGACTATTCCTTTGGTGGATATTTTCCACAATACCTTGCTCCTCCTGACGATAGTTATCATAAGCTTAGTAATACCTTGAATTACAGCGAATATCTTGGGTATGGGTTTGATCTGACTAACTGGGATACACAGATTTTCAGTGATCGTCCTGAATTAAACCCACATGAGGGTATATTTGCTGACAGAAGTTTTTTGACGACTGATCTGTCAAATAGCGATATACTAGAATTAAAGGCCAGGGTAAATACATCTTCTTTCTCTACCTTTCAAGTTAAGGTTTACCTTAACTCTCCTCTTCCTACTACTATAGATGATTATATGGAAAATCAACCTATATCAATACCGCCTATTTATGGTCCTGACAATAAGGGTTTATTAGAAAATGGTGTAAGGATATTTGATGCTGTCGAGCCAGAGAATGATATAATTTCAGTGCAAATCGGTCCACAAAAGGAATTTTGTGATATCTCAGATGGGTGGCATCATATTCGTTCCATTTATGGTGTTGATATCTGGCCTTCCGGACTTGGTGCTGGACCAGAGGCCAATGCCTCAATCGGCATCAATAATTTTGAAACCTGGACAAGACCTTTAGGAGGAAATTGGGAGATAGTATCATCTCTTCCATTAGAGGTAATTATTGCTTGGCCAACTATATCCAATGTTCGTGTCACCAATATCACAGAGAACTCAGCGACTATAAATTGGGATACAGATGAGGAGGCAGACAGTCTGGTTAAATATGGTACGGTTCAGGGGGAGCCATATGTTTCGCTCAGCAACTCAACACTGGTTACAACACACAGCTTAGAGCTGACAGGTTTAACCGCAGAGACGACATATTATTTTATTGCGAATAGCACTGATTCAAGAGTTAACTCTGGTCAGAGCGAGGGGTTTAGCTTTACAACAATTTCAAAGAGTAACCCTGACGATGGTGCAGGGGGAGGCGGATGTTTCATCAGTACAGCAGATGGATAGTCTCAAAACATTCTCCGGCTCTCAGACTAAAAGTCTGATAATATCTCTGTAAGTCACAAGCACGGTAAGGATTATAAACAATGACATCCCGAGTACAGTAACTATCTGTTTTCTCCTAATTTTAACTGGAAAATGTCAAACCTTACCACACTTTCTGCTTTATATTAGTTTTTTAAATGTGTCTTATGTCCAGAAGATCAATTTGGGGCAAAAATCAGAAAAGAAGGTTACATTTTTTCTGATTTTTGTGTTAATGTTTTTTTAGATTAATAAAGGAATTTCTTATCATCCAGAATGCGGAACTTTACAAGCCATCGGAGAACTGAAGCAAATTGTCAGCCAAATTATCAGGCCATGCCGGATATGAAGATAGATTTCGGCAAGTTTTCCGCCGCTTA
>CAJVYE010000166.1 GCA_913009285.1 uncultured Nitrospirota bacterium
ATTTAGAGGAAGTAATGTGTGGTGAGGTTGGCGGTACGGATTTAGTATCAGAATATTATGTTTTTTTTCAAGCAGAAGACGGCATACGAGATAAAGGAATGTGACTGGAGTTCAGACGTGTGCTCTTCCGATCTAGAGTTGTTGAATAGGATGGATATAGATACTGAGGGTGTAGTAAAAGATCCCTTAAGGATTACAACAAACAAGATCAGAGTAATAGCACACAGCCAGCAGATCATCCGGATAGATAATGAAGATAAGAGACCTCTTTCGGGTGAAGCAGAGAAAAAGGTAAAAGACTATATAAAGAAAATAATACCTTTGATGGATGGGATAATATGTTCAGACTATAATAAAGGTATTGTAACTGATAAGGTCTTCAAATCCATAGTTCATGACGCCAAAAGATATAAAAAGATGATTATTGTAGATCCAAAGGGGAGTGATTTCTCTAAATATAAAGGAGCTAATGTTATTACCCCAAATGAAAAGGAGGTACATGGGGCATGTCCTATAAAGATACAAGATGAAGAAGATATGGAGAGGGCGATAAAATATCTCTTTGGCCTAGTTCACAATGATGCCATCCTGGTTACAAGGGGAAAGGATGGGATGTCTCTGTTTGAGAAAGACAGTAAGACAACTCATATACCTACAGAGGCAAGGGAGGTATACGATGTGACAGGTGCAGGCGATACAGTAATAGGTGTCTTTGGGATGGCTGCCTTTGCAGGACTCGATTTTGTCGAGTCTGCAAGATTGGCAAATATGGCTGCCGGTATTGTGGTGGGTAAAGTGGGAACATCTATAGTTACAAAGGAGGAGTTAAGTAATTTCATAGAAGAGGGGGCCCTTCTGTCTTTAGGTAATATCCTGAGTTTGTATGAACTAAACCTGGTGATCAACATGGCGCGTAACAGGGAGAAGAAGATAGTCTTTACTAATGGGTGCTTTGATATCATCCATGGGGGGCATATCGAATTCCTTCAAAAGGCAAAAGATCTTGGGGATATACTGGTCGTTGGATTAAATGATGATAAATCAGTAAAGAAATTAAAAGGGAAAGGAAGACCCATGAAATCCCAGTCTGAAAGGGCCAATATCCTATCTGCCCTAAAATATGTAGATTATATCACCATATTTTCTGAACTCACCCCTGAGAGGCTGATACAAGAGATTAAACCTGATATCCTGGTAAAAGGAAATGATTACTCCATTGAGGAGGTAGTTGGACGAGATATAGTCGAGGGCTATGGTGGAAGAGTAGAGTTGATACCTATTGTTAAGGGGATGTCGACCTCAGGTTTTTTGAAAAAGGTTATAGAAAGACATGCTGGATAGATATAATGTCAAGAGACTCGATTTTAAAAAGATAACATCATACCCTCTAAGGGAGAGGAAAAATATGGTCAGCATTAAAGATTTTACAGATCTTAATGCATGGAAAAAGGGTAGAAAGGTCGAAGACCTCTTTCCTGCCATACTTAAAGGGAATGAGATCAGAGATATAGTAGAAGCGGTCTTAAAAGCTGTGAAAAAAAAGAGACCAGTGATCTTTGCCATGGGAGCACACGTAATCAAGTGTGGTCTGAGTCCCCTTATAATCGATCTGATGAAGAAAGGGGTTGTCAGCGCCATAGCTATGAACGGTGCAGGGGCTATCCACGACTATGAGATTGCACTTATCGGAGAGACCTCAGAAGATGTAGCCGCAGGGATAAAGGAAGGGACATTCGGAATGGCAGAGGAGACCGGGGCTATGATGAATTCTGCCCTAAAGGAGTCTCTAAATGATAACATAGGATTGGGAGAGGTATGGGGAAGGGATATCTCTGAAAAGGCCTTTGATCATAGAGATAAGAGTATATTATCAAACGGTTTTAAACGCTCTATTCCTGTAACTATACATGTCGCCTTTGGTACAGATATAACACATATCCATCCCTCAGCCGATGGGGCGCTCATAGGAAAAGGCACACAAAACGACTTTAGGTTATTTACTTCTGTAATTGCTGATCTCAATGATGGTGGCTGCTTTTTTAATATCGGTTCGAGTGTTATTCTACCTGAGGTATTCCTGAAGGCACTTTCCACGGTCAGGAATATAGGCTACAAGGTCAAAAATTTTACTACTGTGAATATGGATATGATACAGCATTACCGTCCAGGTGTAAACGTGATAAAAAGACCAACCCAGGATGGAGGAAGGGGTTATTCATTGGTAGGACACCATGAGATAATGATACCACTTTTGTATGAAATGATTGTAAGGAGACTCTGATAAAGTAGGCAGTTGGCAGTAAAAATTCCCTCTCCCCTTTGGGGAGAAGGTTAGGGTAAGGGGAAATTTGAATGATAGATCGCTACTCAAGACCTGAGATGGCAAAGATATGGGATTTCAATAACAAATTTAAGAAGTGGCTCATGGTGGAGATATTGGTATGTGAGGCACTGGCAAATAGAGGCGAGATTCCTAAAAAGGCAATTGAAAATATTAAGAAAAAAGCAAGGTTTGACATAGCACGGATAGACGAAATAGAAAAGATCACAAGGCATGATGTGATTGCATTTTTGACCAATGTGGCCGAGTATGTTGGAGAAGATTCCAGGTATATACATTTGGGACTGACATCCTCGGATATCCTTGATACATCATTAGCCATCCAGATGAAGGAGGCCTCTGATATTATACTTAAGGATCTTAAAAAGCTATCCGAGGCTTTAAAGAAGAAGGCATTTGAATTTAAGAATACTGTCATGATAGGGAGATCCCATGGCATTCATGCAGAACCTATCACATTTGGACTGAAGCTTGCACTCTGGTATCAGGAGATCCAACGAAATATAGAGCGTATGAAAAGAGCAAAGGAGACCATAAGTTATGGAAAGATATCAGGGGCAGTAGGGACATTCGGAAACATAGACCCTGATGTAGAGGAGTATGTATGCAAAAATAGTGGATTGAAAGCAGCACCTATATCAACCCAGATAATCCAGAGAGATCGACATGCAGAGCTTCTGAGCACCCTGGCTATTATCGGGAGTTCAATAGATAAATTTGCTACAGAGATCCGCCACCTCCAGAGGACAGAGGTCATGGAGGCCTCTGAATTCTTTTCAGAAGGACAGAAGGGATCTTCAGCAATGCCGCATAAGAGGAATCCAATCATTTCAGAACAGCTCTCAGGAATGGCGCGTATCCTCAGGGCTAATTCCCTCGCTGCACTCGAAAATATCGCATTATGGCATGAGAGGGATATAAGTCATTCATCTGTGGAGAGGGTGATCATCCCTGATAGCACGATTCTAATTGATTATATGTTGAATAAGATAACATGGATAATAGATACCCTTATAATATTCCCTGAAAACATGAAGAAAAATCTGGAAAAGACAAAGGGGTTGATCTATTCACAGAGGATCCTCTTGGAGTTGGCAAAGAGTGGTGTCTCTCGAGAGAAGGCATACCAGATGGTACAGAGAAATGCTACAAAGGTCTTAAATGGCGAAGGGGGGTTCAAGGAGTTGATATTAAATGACAGAGATATTATGGAAAACATAACTCCACAGAATGTTGAGGAATCCTTTGATCTCAACTATCACCTGAAGAATGTGGATATCATATTTAAGAGGGTGTTTGATTAATTTACGATTTAGAGAAGAGGGGAAAAAATGAAAAAGATAGAGAAGATATATGAAAGATCGGAAGAGCACACGTCTGAACTCCAGTCACATTCCTTTATCTCGTATGCCGTCTTCTGCTTGAAAAAAAAAACAACGACACACACAAACATCACTCAGTTCACAATA
>CAJVYE010000167.1 GCA_913009285.1 uncultured Nitrospirota bacterium
TCTTTCTTTTGTAATACATTCTTAAAGCTATCCTTCGCAGTGGATTATAGTATAGTTGATCCTGGACCATATGCGTTAATTAGTACTACCTATAAGCGCTAGTAACAGACCTATGCCAATGAGACTCGTAAGAACCTCTTGAGATTTAAGATATTTGAGCGTGGTAACGAACATAAAACCAATGCCACCTGCCCCGACAAATCCCAATATAGTCGAAGCCCTGATATTGTGCTCAAAATAATATAGACTGTAAGATAGAAAAAGGGGTATGCACTGGGGTAGTATGGCGTAAAATACGACCTTTAATCTACTCGCCCCTGTTGCCCTGATTGCCTCAATCACACAGGGATCAGTCGCTTCGATGGATTCAGCATAAAATTTGCTTAATCCGCCGCTGGCATGAACGGCTAATGCCATCACCCCGGGGAAGGCACCCAGCCCTAACATCGAGACAAATAGAAGGGCCCATACCAGCTCTGAAATCCCCCGAAAAAGATTCAGCAAGCCCCTGGTTGCATAATAGACCGATTTATTGACGGTGGTGTTCTTTGCTGCTAAAAATCCCAGAGGAACTGCAAGAATCGTGGGGATGGTGGTGCCCAATAGGGCGATTTGAATAGTCTGGATTAAGGGATCAACCATTTTTTTAAGAACAGTGGGATCAGGAGGAAAAAGCCGAACAATAAAATTCCACATGTGGGGACCACCGGTTACTAAGTGGGTAATGGTCATGTCGGTCCATTTCACACTCCAGTAATAGATTCCAATAATAAAAAGGGCAATTATCCCCTTTCTCCAGAATTTTCTCTTTTCAGCTATTTTCATGGATGATCTCTCAGGGCTCAAGCCCTATGCATAAATTTTATTAAGCGTTTGGGAGGTTAGATCTTCAGCTCGACCATCGAATATGATCTTTCCTTTTGATAATCCTACAATTCGGTTGGCATATCTCTTGCTCATTTCAATGTCATGGAGGCTCATGATAACGGTGATCCTGTCTTTCTCTGCTATATCCGCGAGAATATCCATAACCACCTTCGATACTTTAGGATCAAGGCTGGCCACTGGTTCATCTGCGAGGATAACCTTTGGCTCTTGTACTAAAGCCCTCGCGATCCCCACCCTCTGTCTCTGGCCGCCGCTCAGGGCATCGGCCCGGCGCTTAATTAACTCTTCATCATCAAGGCCTACCCGTTTGAGGGCATGAAGGGCCCTATTCTTATCCTCTCTTGAAAAGCGGTAAGTGAGGGCCCTCCATAGGCTGATGTAGCCCAGCCTTCCGCTGAGCACGTTCATCATCACCGACATCCGTCCGACCAGATTGAACTCCTGAAAGATCATCCCGATATCCCTCCGTGCATGAAGCAATTCCTTGGCCGTAGTGTTTGTTATCTCTTCTCCATCGATAGATATCCTGCCGGATGTGGGGATGACCAGTTGGTTGATACATCTCAGTAGAGTGGATTTACCCACCCCACTGGGGCCTAAAAAGACGAGAAACTCCCCCCTTTCGATCTTCAGCGACATCCCATCCACTGCGGCTTTCGAACTGCCGTCGTAAATCTTGGTCAGATTTTCTATAACTATCATGATACTGCATTATTTCTCCTTCAGGGCTTTGGCTGAAAGGTCCATTCCCAGGGTCTTGGTAAGTTTTCTGAGGTCAGCATATTTGGCATCCGAGGTTGGCTCATAGCCTAAGATCTTACCCCAGTACTTTAAGGCCTTTAAAGTTTCACTTGGTATACTGGTATAGGCATCCTGGAGCTTTTTGAAAAACTTCGGATCCAAGTCTCCCCGAACCACAATAGGTGGACCGGGCACCTTGCCCGACCATATGATGGGAGTGATCTCGCCAGGGTGTGTACCCATCTTAATAATTCCTTTATCCACGGCCTGCTCTATGAGCATATCGGCCACAGCTCCGGCATCTACCTTTTTATTCTTAACCGCTAACATCACCGCGTCGTGACTGCCCGCATAATAGGTGGTCTTAAAATCCTTCGCAATATCGAATCCTCTACTCTTAAGCATATACTTGGGATATAAACTACCAGAGGTCGATATAGGATCTACAAAGGCAAAGGTCTTTCCTTTTAAATCCTCGATAGTCCTTATGTCGCTGTCGTATCTGGCTATTATTGTGCTGCGATAATGTGATTTTCCTGTCATACGTTGAACCGCCACTACCAAGGGCACGGCTCCTGTTTCTCTATGAGTTATAAGATACTCAAATCCACCTGTATAGATTGCGTCGATATGGCCTGCCCTCATTGCCTCAACAAGTGCGCTATAATCGGAGACAATCTTCACTTCTACAGGGATGCCCAGCTTTTTTTCAATGTGTTTTTTTATAGGCTCATACTGGCGTATCATCCCAGCCACATTTTCAGAGGGCTCCAAGGCGATTCTAAATTTTTTCAGGACCACACCCCCAGCACCCACGGATCCCGCAGAAAAGGCGAAAATCAAACCGATTCCTATGAGCACAGATGTTAGTCTTATAAATCTCTTAGTCATGACAAATCCTCCTTTTTTATGTCTGTTCCTTTTCATAACAACACTATTTTACATTCTTTCTTTAAAAATACTCTTCACCTTTTTTCCATATCCCCGCGATGCTCATCGAACGGGAATTATGAAAAAGGAAGTATTTGTATAGGCTATCCACATTTTAGTAGGGTAAAGTAAAAGGTTGCCCCCTTTCCTTTTTGTGAGTTAACGCATATCTTTCCACCATGATTTTCGATTATCATCTTTACAATTGTTAACCCTATACCTGGTCCCTTCAGCATCTATCTCTTCTATACGTCAGAGCCTTGCAAAGAGGGGCTTAAGGGCTC
This sequence comes from uncultured Nitrospirota bacterium, assembly GCA_913009285.1. Classification (GTDB taxonomy): domain Bacteria; phylum Nitrospinota; class Nitrospinia; order SZUA-224; family SZUA-224; genus SZUA-224. The sequence goes on from CAJVYE010000167.1 coordinate 2,844, forward strand.
GCTCAAAATGTTTTCCCATGATTGACTTTTCAAAGAAAAGCAATTTTTGTGCCGTATAACGGATAGGATAAATAATATAATGCTAACCGCAACAATAATAAGTAATTATAAAAGTATTATTTTTTTTGTATTAAAGAAGATATTATGGAAAACTTCAATAGCATTAAAGGATTTAATTACAATTTTATGTTTCGTTACATTATGAAATGGTTTTATTGTTTTCTTCTAACTTCCGCCATATAGTTACAGGTGTAATTCCCAAAAGCCTTGCAGCCTTTGCTTTATTTCCATCACACAATCTGACGACCTTTTTGATGTAATCTAATTCCATATCATGCAGGCTATGTATATTATCCGGGGAAGCCAAATCCCTTATCTCAGGTTCTTCTTTTAGGGTCTTCTGTGAAAAATCAGATCTCCTTATTATATCTTCATCTGTTAACAGAACAGCCCTTTCAATAGAATTTTTCAATTCCCTTATATTTCCAGGCCATCTGTATGATTTTATAAACTGCATAGCATCATCAGAAAAACCTTTTATATCCTTTTTTAATTCTTTATTATATATTGATAGAAAATGGTTGGCAAAGATTGGAATATCCTCTTTGCGTGCCCTCAGGGGAGGGATATGTATCTGTACAACATTTAATCTATAATAAAGATCTTCTCTGAATCTCCCTTTTGAGATTTCATTCTCCAGATTCTTGTTAGTGGCCGCAATTATTCTGACATTCACCCTTATCGTCTCTTCTGATCCTACTTTTTTAAGCTCACCATTTTCGATGACTCGTAAATTCTTTGCCTGCATATTCAGTGGCATCTCACCTATCTCATCAAGAAAGATAGTGCCATTATGGGCAATTTCAAAGCTTCCATTCCTGTCAAATTCAGCGCCGGTGAATGCCCCTTTTCTATGCCCAAAAAGTTCGCTCTCAAACAGATTATCAGGTATTGCAGCACAGTTAAC
>CAJVYE010000168.1 GCA_913009285.1 uncultured Nitrospirota bacterium
AAGAGGGAGAGGGAAAGGGCAGAAAAAGAAAGAAGAGAAAAAAAAAGAAGGAGGAAGAAAGAAAAAAAAGAAGAGAATATTTTTTTTTTCAAGCAGAAGACGGCATACGAGATAAAGGAATGTGACTGGAGTTCAGACGTGTGCTCTTCCGATCTTCTTGTCACCCAAAACAGGATGTCCAATATGGGAGAGATGAACCCTGATCTGGTGGGTACGTCCTGTCTTTAATCTCAGATTGAGTAGGGTATGCTCCTTAAATTTCTCTATTACCTGAAATTCAGTTATTGCTCTTCTACCTTTTTTAGGAGTAACAGACATTTTCTTACGGTTGACTATATGTCTGCCAATATCGGTATCTATATTTCCCTCTTCCCTCTTGAGAACCCCATTTACAACGGCAGTATATCCTCTTACAATCGTCCTTTCATTCAACTGTTTAGACAAACCTTGATGGCTAAGATCATCCTTTGCTACCATGAGAAGGCCAGAGGTATCCTTGTCAAGCCTGTGTACAATACCAGGTCTTTGCATCCCACCAATCCCTGACAGATTCTTACAGTGATTAAGGAGGGCATTCACCATTGTTCCTGAATAATTTCCTGCAGCAGGGTGAACTACCATCCCGGCCTGTTTATTTACAACTATCACTGAATCATCCTCATAGACTATATCAAGCGGGATGTTCTCTGGTTCTATAGATGTGGGCTTGGGCTGAGGTATTGTTATCAAGATCCTATCCCCACCTTTCAGTCCATGATTCACTTTGACAATACCTCTGTTTACAGTTATGCTGCCCTCAGCAATGAGTTGCTGTATCCGTGATCTGGACATACCCATCCCCTTTCTCGCAAGATAGATGTCTAAGCGCTTATAAGAATCTACAGATGATACAATGTATCGTTTTATATTTTCCAAGATATTTTTAAACCCCTTTTAAAGTATAAATCACTGAGGACGCAAAGAAGAGTTTGTATTAAATATTAAACACGCAACTCGTAACTCGCAACTTTTATTTTGCTTTTCCATCTTTTAACTTAATCAGCATTGTAATAGCTGTTATAAATAGTATTATACCAATAACTTGTGAAGTAGAAAGTGTATCCAGGATAATTCCCCTGTCATCACTACGGAAAAATTCTATGATGAACCGTCCTACAGAGTAGAGAAGGACATATATCCAGATCAACTCCCCATCAAATCTCTTATACCTTCGTATAATTATAAGTATAAAAAAAATTATAAGTCCATTCAAGGAAGAATAAAGTTGAGTTGGATGGAGTGGCACCCCTAATTTAGCAAGGGAGTTTGGATCAGAAAAGGTTACACCCCATGGAAGGTTGGTAGGTTTGCCATAACAGCATCCTGCAAAGAAACACCCCAGCCTTCCAACTGCTTGACCGATAGGGATAGAAGGGGCAATGACATCAGCCGTTTTCCAAAGAGGCATATTATTCTTTTTGAAAAAATATATAACCACAACTATTCCGATAACAAAACCGCCATAAAAGACTAATCCACCTGACCATATCTTTATTATCTCGAGGGGATTTTCTATAAAGTATCTGAAATTAATAATAACATAGAATATCCTTGACCCCACAATAGCTGCAATAAGGATATAGAAACTTAGGTCAAGTATCTTCTGTGGATCTATCCCTTCTTTTTTTGCCTCCTTAACCGCCAAACCTATTCCTAAAAAGAATGCCGAGGCGATAAATACCCCATAGGTATAAATATTGATAGGTCCTATGCTTAAAAGAATTGGGTGCAATTGCTACTTCCCTTTCTTGTATCGTAATAATTCACCGCAGAGACGCAGAGGACGCAGAGTTTAAATTCAAGAGTAAACTATTATCGCCATTAGGCGATAATAGTTTACTCTTCATTTTTCTCTGCGTCCTCTGCGTCTCTGCGGTGAACTATTACGATATCCCAGATTAAGATCCCTGCGCCAATAGTGATAGAGCTATCGGCAATATTAAATGCAGGCCAATGATATTGATGCCAATAAAAATCAAGAAAGTCTATAACCTCACCGAGCCGTATCCTATCTAAAAAATTTCCTGTTGCCCCACCCAAGATAAGGGATAGGGCAATCTGTGCAAGATAATTATTTTTTTCGACACTTCTGAAGAAGAAAATGATTGCAGTGATAGCAATTAAAGAGACAATTATGAAAAATATAGTTATAGAGGCGCTCTCAATCCCGGAAAAGATACCGAATGCTGCTCCACGATTCCTGATATGGGTTATACTAAAGTATCCTCTGATAACCTCTATTGATTGATGGATAGGTAAAATGTTTGCTATGAATAACTTAGTAGATTGATCTACTATGACTATGATAATACCAATAATAGATAATCTTTGATATCTTCTATCCAATAATCCACCATTCCTAAGGGCTCGGTCAAAAATAAAATGACATTTTATTTTTGACCGAGCCCTAAGCTAATACCGACACACACCTCTTACATATCGTGGGATGATCGCTATTATCACCCACTGTCTCACTGTATATCCAGCACCTCTCACATTTTTTTCCTGCAGCACGTGATATCAATATCTTAAGACCTTCAATATTACTACTCTTAAAAACCTTATTGGAGGTATCATTTATATCTACATCATTAAGGACAGTTATAGAGACAATGAAGATAGTGCTCAATTGATCTGTGTAATCCTTTAGTATATCTCCGATGCTGTTCGGTGAATATATATCTACCTTTGCATCCAGAGAATGTCCGATCATCTTATCTGTCCTTGCGATCTCAAGTGCCTTTGATACTTCTCCTCTTACTGAGATGATCTTATCCCACCTCTCCTGCAGTCCTTTATCTATATAATCCTCATTTACAGAAGGGAACTGGCTAAGATGTACACTCAACTCTGATGCGCTTGCCTCAGGAAGATAACCCCATATCTCCTCGGCAGTAAAGGAGAGGATGGGCGCCATCAACCTTACTATTGCCATCAATATTTCATGTATTGCGGTCTGAGCAGCCTGGCGTTCTCTTGATCCAGGTCCCATAATATATAGTCTATCCTTAATTATATCCAAATAGAAGGAGCTCAGATCCACAGCACAGAAGTTGTTCAGGTTATGAAAGACCAGATGATATTCATGTTTATTGTAAGCCTCTCTTATTCGTCCTATTAAACCTTGTAATCTGTGTAGTATTAACCTGTCTATCTCGAAAAGATCATTATATTCAATCTTATCAATTTTAGGATTATAATCATTTAAGTTGCCAAGTATGAACCTTAATGTATTTCTGATCTTTTTATATGCCTCTGTAAGGTGCCTTAATATCTCTTTTGATATTCGTATATCCTCTCTATAATTCTCAGAAGAGACCCATAGCCTCAACAGCTCTGCACCATACTTATCTATTACTTCCTGTGGGGCGATGACATTCCCCATTGATTTGGACATCTTTTTCCCGCGGCCATCAACTACATATCCATGGGTCAATACTGTTTTATATGGCGCCTTTTCCCGGGTGCCAACAGATATAAGGAGGGAGCTATTAAACCATCCCCTATGTTGGTCACTTCCCTCCAAATACATATCAGCAGGCCATGCCATATCCTTATTCCTTTCAAGGACAGCAGCATGACTTACTCCTGAGTCAAACCATACATCAAGTATGTCATTCTCTTTATCAAAGTCGGTCCCATTGCACTTAATGCACTGTGTCCCTAAAGGAAGTATATCACCCGATTCCTTCTCAAACCATATATCTGACCCAGACTTTTCTACCATATCGGCTATATGGTCTGTAATGTTTTTTGAT
>CAJVYE010000169.1 GCA_913009285.1 uncultured Nitrospirota bacterium
CACCATCACAGATCTCAATGGCTATTTTTGCCAGATATTCATGTGATCTATGCATAGGGTTTCTTAATTGCAATGCCGCTATTGTACTCCATCCCTTATCCTCAAACATCTTTCTGCTCTCTGCTGGACGCATATACAATCCGCTATACTGCTCAGGATAAAAGCTCTCACTGAATACCTTTACCGGCCCGGCAATGTTTACCTCTCCCTGGGCCATTACCTTTGCAACACCAGGGTGCTCTGTCTCATCTGTTTTAAAAACCTGTTTGCACTCATGGGCCTTATCAATGGTATATTTCTCCTGGACCGTTATACTTCCCATCATCTCTCCGGTCTCTTCATCAATGAGGGCTACTTCTTCTCCCTCTTTTAAGCTATCTGCCTCTCCTTTTGTTGTTGAAAGGGTAATAGGAATTGGCCAGAAGATACCATTGCTCAATAAAAAGTCATCGCAAACACCCTTCCAATCCGCTTTTCCCATAAATCCGTCAAGGGGTGTAAATGCACCTATCCCTAGCATAATCAGATCCGAGGTTTCCCTTGAAGACATCTTAATCTGAGACAAATTTTTAGCCTTTTCTTTCTGCTCCTTAAGCTCATCACCACTAAGCAATAAAGGTTTTAACTCTCCACCACCATGGGGGGGAACTAATCTTGACATATCTATTCCTCCTTGCTAAATTGTTTATTTACTATCCAGCTCTTTGCTTATATCAGCAAAGACCTCGTCAACCGTACCCATACCATCAATATTACAGAGTATCCCCTTTTCTGCGTAATACTTCTTTAAGGGCTCTGTCTGATTCTCATATACCTTTAAACGATCAAGATGCACCTGCTCTGTATCGTCAGAGCGGCCTATTATCTTTCCATCACATTCATCGCATGTGCCTTCAACCTTTGGGGGGCTAAAGAATATGTTATAATCCTTTCCACATTTCTCACAGGAACGACGACCTGACAGACGCTTTAAAATGATATCCCTGTCTGCCTCAAGACTGACAACATAATCTATCTTAAGATTTTTCTCTTCCATTACCTTATCAAGGGTGATGGCCTGAGAGATATTGCGCGGAAAACCATCGAGCATAACCCCTTTTGCGTCCCCTACATTCCCTATAGCATTAACAACAATCCCTACAACAATATCATCAGAGACAAGTTCACCTTTATCCATGGCCTCTTTTGCCTTGATACCGAGTTCGGTCTGATTTTTAACCTCTGCCCTCAGGGCCTCCCCTGTTGAAAGATGAAGAAGATTATATTTCTCTTTTAATCGATTTGCCTGTGTACCCTTACCAACCCCTGGAGGGCCAAATAGAATTATGTTCATACTCTATTTCCTTTCTGTCGCCCCTGCGGGGCTAATCTTATTTTACATTTTATCCAGAGGCTTACGCCTCTGGCTAGATTCTTTCGCCCTTATAGGGCTTTGAGCCGGAATATATATTCTTTTCCCAACCGTAAGCGCTGCACACTAAATAAATAGTGGTGCAAGAACCAGTGAGACTACACTCATAAGCTTGATCAAGATATTTAGTGAAGGCCCTGCTGTATCCTTAAAAGGATCACCTACAGTATCTCCCACTACTGCTGCCCTGTGTGGATCACTCCCTTTTCCACCTAAGGCGCCAGCTTCGATATGCTTTTTGGCATTGTCCCATGCACCTCCGGCATTTGACATAAAGATGGCCATAAGAACACCGCATACAGTAACACCAGCCAAAAGTCCTCCGAGCATCTCTTTATCGACGAATCCGAAAACAACCGGTGTCACAATTGCCAGAAGCCCAGGCGCTATCATCTTTTTGATTGCCGCAGAAGTTGAGATGTCAACACACCGTGCATAGTCAGGTCTTCCAGTCCCCTCAAGAATTCCTGGTATTTCACGAAACTGTCTTCTTACCTCTTCTATCATATCAAAGGCCGCCTCACCTACTGCCTTCATGGCAAAAGAAGAGAAGAGAAATGGCATCATCCCTCCAATAAGAAGCCCTGCCATAACCACTGGTTTACTGACATCTATAGACTCAACCCCTGCGGTCTGCATAAAGGCCGAGAAGAGGGCAAGTGCGGTCAGGGCGGCGGACCCTATTGCAAATCCTTTTCCAATTGCCGCTGTTGTATTACCAACCGCATCGAGTTTATCTGTCCGTTCACGTACCTTAGATTCAAGTCCGGCCATCTCTGCACAGCCACCTGCATTATCTGCAATTGGACCATATGCATCTACAGCAAGCTGTATGCCGGTGGTGGCCAGCATGCCAAGGGCGGCAATGGCAATACCGTAAAGTCCAGCATTCTTATAGGCAACAACTATTGCAATTGCAAGGACGATCAAGGGCGCTGCTGTGCTTTGCATACCATTGGCCAACCCTGCTATAATATTTGTAGCAGGACCAGTCTTGGAGGCCTCGGCAATTTTATGTACTGGTGTCTTTGATTCTGCTGTATAGTACTCTGCCAGCAAGCCAATGGCAACACCAGCAATTAATCCAGTAACTGTAGCCAGAAAGATCCCTGTTGCATCATATTTTATCCCACCTAAGACAAATGGATCCGGAACTATCTTTTTAATTATGGGATAGGAAGCAATTAGCATGAGGATCGCTGCCCCAAATGTCCCTATATTAAGCGCTGCTTGAGGGTTGCCCCCCTCTTTGGTTCTTACAAAGAATGTACCTACTATAGAAAAGAGTATACCTACACCTGCAAGGACGAGGGGTAGTACCACTAGATTTATGCCAGCGCCTACAGCCATTGCTCCGAGAACCATGGACCCTACGATTGAGCCTACATAAGACTCAAAGAGATCAGCTCCCATACCTGCGACATCCCCCACATTATCTCCCACATTATCTGCAATGGTAGCTGGATTTCTCGGATCATCCTCCGGGATCCCTGCCTCTACCTTTCCGACAAGGTCAGCGCCTACATCTGCAGCCTTGGTATAAATACCCCCACCTACCCTTGCAAAGAGGGCAATAGATGAAGCGCCTAACGAAAATCCGCTTAAGATCGGAAGAACTACTCCCCTTAATATATTAATATCATCTCCTCCAAAAAGGGTCGAATAAATAAGAAATAAAGAGGTTAGTCCTAATACACCCAGTCCAACAACAGACATCCCCATAACTGCCCCGCCATTAAAGGCTACTGCCAGGGCCTGATTTAATCCTTTTCGTGCCGCATTAGTGGTTCTGTAGTTTGCAGCCGTGGCTACCCGCATGCCAAAAAAGCCGGCTAATCCTGAACAAACCGCCCCAACCACAAAAGAGAGCGCTGTTAGGACCAGGTATTTCTTAAGATGCGCCGGTGCTGAAAAATTAGGGTTATCGATTGCAATATTAGCAATAACCAGTAATATGGCGACAATAATAACAAATATACCTAAGACCTTGTATTCTCTCGCAAGGAATGCCATGGCCCCCTCACGAACAGCCTTTCCAATCTCAATCATCTTTTCTGTTCCCTCTTCCTGTTTGTTAACCCAATTGGATCGCCATAGGGCAAACAGTAGAGCTAAAATACTACAACATATGACAAAAACAAGATAACCGGTCATTTTCCCTCCTATTTAGTTAATAAGGAGTAAGCAGAAGCTACATGCTCCTTACTGCCTACTGAAATTATATTATTTGTAAGCGTTCACAGAACACTGAAATTTGAAATAGATCGGAAGAGCGTCGTGTAGGGAAAGAGTGTAGATCTCGGTGGTCGCCGTATCATTAAAAAAAAAAAAAATAAATATAATAAAAAACAAACAAAATATAAAAACATTGTATAAACATC
>CAJVYE010000170.1 GCA_913009285.1 uncultured Nitrospirota bacterium
GCAGGTTGATCTGTATATAAGTAGTGGGATAATGAAGGGGAGCGTGAGAATGTGCAAAAAAGCAAGGAGGTTGAAAAAGCTATTGTTTTTTTTTTTTAATGATACGGCGACCACCGAGATCTACACTCTTTCCCTACACGACGCTCTTCCGATCTCTTTATGGGTGGGTGGCATGGATTAGGCTGAAAAGGTGTTTTTAGGTGAAAAGCGCTTTATTTGGCTAAACAATTACCATTTTCGATATTGCAGAATCCAAATTTCCAGAAATTTCGTCACTGCTCTATACATTTTTTTCAGAAATTGGCAAAAGCGCAAGAAATATGTAAACTTTTTTCAGTCCTATCTGTCTTCTTTCAAAAAAGATAGGTTTTGCTCGTCCAAGGCTCTGGTCATAACGGTCAAATTCTTCTCCCTGACCCCACCAAGGATTCTGAGCAGATATCTCAGCAATTCTTGCCATTTGGTTAGCCCTTTATCCATATTTCTCTCAATTTAGATATGGCATTATCTAAAATACAAAACTTTTCGTGAGTTTGTCAAGGTAAAATTCTTTTTTCACTTGGGAACCTTACTCCTTTAACATCTCTCTGATAAGGCTGACATCTATATAATCTTCTCTATCTCTCCTTTTTCTCTCTTCCATATTCTCCCAGTCTTTTAATAACTCCTCAACCCTTTCCCTCCCCTCAGGGGTCTTATATGCCTCTCTTGGTGTATTGCCATCAAGTGCAGGGATAGGACTGTCTATCCATTGGAGGGTATGTTCTTCATAATACTTTGCAAGGAGGGGCGCTGAAGCCTCTGATGGCACCCTCTCTTTCTCAACCATCTCCTTGTAATCCATCTTCTCCATAACCTTTTCCATATCCTCAAAGGTATCGAGCTTATGCTGGATGTATTCCCCAAGAACATCCTTAAGCCTCTCCTTTCCACGATCCAACCGTTCTTTTGAGACACACTCCAATGTGAGTCTTTCAGGCGTAATGGTTACGGTGCCTAGGATAGTCCATCTTCCCTCTCCTTCTTCAACATATTGAGACTTTATAACTACCCCTCTCTCAACAATAGGTTCTGATGTCCATTCCCTTGAGCTCCCCTTCTTTAGCCAGTTTAGTTTTATATCTTTCCCTCCTTCCTCTTTGCCTATTACAAAGTCAAGCTCCTTATCAAGGCGATCCTGGATACCATAAAAGTTCTTAACATCGAAGATAGCCTTAGAGAAGATCACCTTATGGTACTCCTCGGTATAGATCTCCTTTTTTGTTGTAGGCTGGTCTTCGTAAAGATGGCGGAGGAGATATCCTCTATCCTTTGTAAAGTCTTTCCATTCTCCTTGACCTGTCTCTTTCTTGAACCCCTCCCACAAGGTCTTTGCAGAGGATAACACCCAGTCTTTATTCATCCTCGGGATAATCAAAATAATCCCGGATAGCTTGTTTACCTCTCCCATCCTGATGACCCTTGCTATGAACACATCCCACTTTACCAGGGCAAGTGACCCCTTTACATCTAGCACATCCATTTCCTCTCTGGTTATAAGGTCTCTAATCCCAAACCCCTCTTCTGGAGTGACAGAGGTAACTTCATAGATACTAAGATAACTCTTTATCTCACTTTCCAGAACCCTTTTTTCTTCTTCAGAAAGCCTCTTCTTTCCCTCCCGATAGAAATTTTCCACTATAGTAAATTTGTCCTCTATCAGGTAATCATGGATATGCCAATCAAGAAAGAAACCGAAATCCTCTGCTTCACCTTCATCCAAAATCATGGGTTCTTTAAAGGGTCTTCTCCAGTATAATTGATATGCCTTTTCAAAATCACCTTTAAAACGCTCCTTTGATGAATAGGAGATGAGTTGATCCCTTATATTCAATTCTGTTGGTGTCGCTGTGGTCTTTTCGACCCTTTCCTCCTCATCCTTCCCAAGACAGCACTTCTTGTATTTCTTACCACTACCACAGGGACATGGGGCATTCCTCCCAACCTTCTCCTTCTGAACATGCCTCTGTTGCTGCTGGGATTTAACTATACTTTCCTTACCTGATTCCTCTCTAAAAAACCTAAGGTTTTGAAAGATGGCATCCTTAAATTCCTCTCTATCCTTTGTCCTATAATAGTGGCCTGCATGAAGCCATTTTGCCGCCTGGCTGAAGTATTCATAGGCAGAGGATATATCCCCCCTTTTTGCTGATATATCTCCAAGGGAGGTATATGCCTCTATAGCCATGTAGTCTAGTTTGATGGCCTCATTATACTGTGTTTCTGCCTTTTCAAACTCCTCTTTTTTCATCAGTATATTGGCATATCCGATCCTCAAGGCTGGATCTTCAGGAAATCTCTCAATCTCCTTCTGATAATATTTTATACCCTCTCCTATGGACATAAGGCGTCCATCTGTAAGACCTATCCTCCTTATCTTTATAGTTCCTTCCTGAAGATCTGCCTTACCCTCTTCACAGAGATGTATTTTAAATGCCAGATGGCTAGTTATGGCCAGATGTCCATTAGGGGTGATCTCATACTCGTTGCTCGCACCACAGTTTTTACAGACAATCCTATCCATGATTTCAGGATTACCCCTTCCTTCTTCATCAAGAATGACCTCTCTTACCTCGTAATGATAGGACCTCTTGCATCTGAGACATCTGAGTTCAAGCCTCAATGACTCCTGTAATAGGGCCATGGGGCCCTCTTTCAGGATAGAGGCCTCCCTTTTTGCCCTTTCATTCATCCTCCTTTCAATCTCAGGGAGTATGGGATCTTTGACACCATGAATATGACAAAGGAGATAAAATGCCTCCTCCTCTAATTCTTCCCTTTGCCTTATCTCCTTTTTAAGAGGCTCTATAAAATCCATTGAGGCTATCCCTTCTATTGTCTCTATAAATACCTCTCTATCCATGGAGATGAGTTTGTTCCAATGCTTAAGGAGAAGTTGAACTGTCTCTTTTGTAGAAATGTCCTTTAAAACCCAGAGGATATCATGAAGATATAACTCATCAGCAACATCTAATACACCCCCAAGGCTATCCACAGAAGGCTCACCGATGTGGATAAGGGCCTCTATCAGAGCATCCCTTAGACCATCATTTCCATCATATTTAAAAGTATCTACGAGGTAAGGAATGGCCCTTTCATCCTTCATACGGCCCATGAGGCTTACGGCTTTAATCGTACCGTAAGAGTCAAGATCTTTATTTAATTGATTTATACAGGCATTAAAAAGTATATCGTGATCTATTGTATCCAGAAGCCATTTCATCAGCCTGTCATCATCCCTTACCTTGTTCCTGTCCTCAAAGAGGATATTGAGGACCTCCTGGGGAGATATCTCCCCTTCATTCAGGCCAATAAGCCCCTTAAACTCCACAACCTTTGCAAAAATTACCACGGCTGCAATAGCAAGACCTTTGAGGGCATCTTCTGACATAAGATCAATAACCTCCTGAAGGGTCATAAGTATCTGATTATTGATTTGGGGCTGAGATTTTATCTTCTGCCAGTATGAGAATGACTCCTCACCTATTTCATCTCTTCTTTCATCAAAAATGGCCTGAGTGGTCTCTGCTACAACCTTAATGACATCTTTGGTATCTCCTTTTCTTAAAAGTCGTCTTAATCTCTTCTCTGTTGAGCTGAGACCATGTTCCTTCAAATAATCCAGAGACCTCTCCACAGCAAGTGGTAATTTTCTAAAAATATCCTTCTTCCCTTCTTCATCAAGCTCTTTAAGTGAATAGTAACTTGCACAATATGCAGTGATTAGACCGATAATCTCTG
>CAJVYE010000171.1 GCA_913009285.1 uncultured Nitrospirota bacterium
CCGGATATGTTTAGAGTTGCTCTTTCAATAAAAAAAGGCCGCATAACTGATTCTGCTATCTTAAGAAAACATATAGAAATACTTATTGAACAATTTCCATAGTGGAAAAATGGTAAAAAATGGGGTCAGCCCTTGAAAATTGACAAATTGATTTTAGTGGCATAGCACATATTGAAATATTTCTGTGGTTAAAGCTATTGAAGCAACCTCGCCTGTGGTGCTTATTTCAAGCATTATCACGGTTTCAATTGCATTTTTTGGGGTAAAACTTAGGTGGTGGATTTGGGTCCCCGCAATTGCCTTGCTTACATGTCCCTGCAATAAAAAATCTTGACAAGAGTATTTAAATATTTTATAATTATCTAAAATACTAAATTACCTATTGCTATGGGGTTTTGGAGATAGGCGGTTTTGGATATTGTTGAATAATAATCTAAATGTTATTCGTGGAAGTGAAAAGAAAAATGAAAGTCGAGTTACTATATTTTGATGGATGTCCTTCCCACAAAGAGGCCCTGAAGATCCTCGAAGAATGTGTTCGGGAAGTAGCCCCGACCATTAGAATAGAAAAGATTAATGTTGTATCTGATGACCAGGCAAATTCGTTAGAATTTATTGGATCACCTACAATTAAGATTGATGGCAGAGATATCGACGAGAAGGTTCAGGGATACAAAGACTTTGGATTAAAATGTCGTGTTTATGAATCAGAAGAGGGATTTGGAGGACTTCCCTCCAGGGAAATGATCCTCAGGGCCATTCAGAAAAGGTTTGACAAGGGTATTTGAGTATTGTCTATTTGCTAAAATATTAAACAGAAGCATAGGAGGTTTTAATATGGAATGTATAGGGCCCACTATATCCAAAGAGGAGCTCAAAAAATTGAATAAGATCCTGATGTTTTCTCCAGAACTGGAAGATCTATCGACCTTCTTCAATCTGTTGAGCAATCCAGCAAGACTTAAGATTTTTTACCTACTGGGTATAGAAAAGAAACTCTGTGTATGTGATATATCAGAGGTATTAGGGATTACCATATCTGCAGTTTCCCAACATTTAAGTAAGATGAAGGCCTATAACATAGTTAAATATAGAAGGGAGAATCAGACAATATATTATTCTCTAACAGATCATCCTCTCAATTTAAAGGTTAAGGAGAATTTTATTGATTCTTTAAATATATAGTATAGCAATTTCCATTTTATTGCCTTTATGTTTCGAGTTACGAGTTACGGGTTAATATTAAACTCGCAACTCGTAAACTCGCAACCTGATAAGGAGATATGTAAAATGTCTGATAGTGCATGCGATAGTAAAGAAACTAAATCTCTGTCTTCAGAAGATAGTAATCACATCTTACCAGAGGTAAGAAGGTTTTATAGTTATCTTACTGAAAGAATGCTAAAGAATGGAAGCCCTCCATCTTTGGAATCTATTTGTAAAGACCTTTCAATCATATCTTCCAAGGCCTTTGACCATCTAAACACCTTAGAAGGCCTGGGTGCAATCTATCGTCGACCCGAAACTCGTGAAATTGTAGCTGTATACCCTTTCTCAGGGATAAGAACAAAGCATCGATTAAAAACCCCCTATGGAATTACATATGCCAATTGTGCGCTGGATGCCTTATGCATAACACATCTCTTTGATATAGATTATAAAATATTCACAGAATGCCATGTCTGTAAAAGAGATATTACTATAGGCATAAACAATAGAGAGATCGATTATATAAGTCATGAAGGTATTATGGTATGGGAGAGTTTTAAGACCAGTTCATTACCTCATATATTATGTGTTTGACCTTTTACAAATTTCTTCTGTACGGAGAAACACCTTAACGACTGGATAGAACAAGCTAAGGATGATGGAGGACCTTTTAACCTTAGAGATGCCTTTATAAGGGCTAAAGAGTGGTGCAGTGTAAAGATGTATCAAAAGGTAGCGCTTGGAATTACTAATGGTAATAGTTGCTGTTCTTGATTAATAGGTAATGTCTGTTGATAGTTGTCAGTAGTCCGTTGTATTTTGTATTTCCAACAACAGACAACTAACAACGATCGACTGAAACAAGGGGGTTCAATAAAATGTCATATGTTTTTATGAAGGTGTTAGAGTCATCCCCTGAGAGGTATGATTTTGGTATCAAGATACTCTCACTTGGAAGGATTAATAAGATTATGCATGATATGGCAGATTCCGTAAGATCTGGTGACAGTGTCCTGGAGATAGGGTGTGGGACAGGGACCCTGGCAGGGATGTGTGGTGAAAAGGGTGGAATGATAACCTGTATAGATCTTTCTGATAAGATGCTCTCTATAGCGAGAAGAAAGATAGAGCGTGTAAAAGAAAGGGTAGATTTAAGACGATTGAGTGCAATGGAGATAGACACAGAATTTGAGGATCACAGTTTTGATATCATTTTAAGCTCTCTTGTCTTTAGTGAATTAGAGGATGATGAACTGAGATTTGTTATTCATCAGTGCTGCCGGATATTGAAAAAAGATGGATATCTTGTAGTAGTGGATGAGGTTGAGCCTGATAATCTTATTCCCAGGGTCTTTTACAGGGGACTCAGGCTCCCTATGGCAATATCGACATATATCCTTACCCAGCGTATCACAAGACCTATTAAGGATTTTAAAGAGAAGATAAAGGAATCTGGTTTTAATATAGTTGAGGCAAAGAATTATGGATTTAGAACTCAATTGATAAAGGCCCAGAAAAGGGATTGAATATGATCGATTTTTTAAAAGACATATTTCAGACACTATTTAGATATCTTCCCTTTCCTGCAAGCACAGGGTTATATAGATTTGGGAAGACCGATACGAATTCGCCGGTCTTATTAACATGCAATTTTGATCTGACAGTAAGGCGTCTTTCTAAGATCCTGAAGAAGGCCGGGGTTAACTGCTATCTTTTAGTGGCGCCTAGTAAAGGGATAAATGTCTGGTGTGCTGCATGTGGCGGGCATTTTTCAGCAGAGAGTGTTATATCTGTTATCAAGACCAGCGGGATCAATAATATGGTCAACCACAGAACCCTTATACTTCCTCAGTTGTCTGCCAAAGGGGTCTCTGTAAAAAAGATCAGGGAGGCCACTGGTTGGAATGCCAGATTTGGCCCGGTCCATGCGAAAGATATACCTTCTTATATCAGGGATAATCTTAAAAAGACCAGAGAGATGTCAATAGTAAGATTTCCTATTATTGAAAGGATTGAGATGTCTATTGCCCATGCCAGCCTTATCACACTCTTTTTTGTTGTATTCTATCTCATCTTTTGGAAGATGTTTCTATTATATATAATTCCATTGGTATGGTTTTATTGTCTTATTATGGGTGTGCTGGAGGAATGGCTCTGGGGTAAAGACCTCTTCTGGAAGGGGTTAATAGTAGGGGTAATATCTGATGTCCTGTTTTTATCTTATTCCATGATAAATCTATCATTGCCTACATTAGTCCTAATAAACTGGAGTATTATATTATTCTCCCTATCGGTCTTTATTGGATTTAATTCGAGGGGACAGTCTCCTCTTTTAAGCGGGGCTGTACATGCCAAGGAGACATTGTGAGATCGGAAGAGCACACGTCTGAACTCCAGTCACATTCCTTTATCTCGTATGCCGTCTTCTGCTTGAAAAAAAAAAAAACAACTAAAATAAATATAGATATATTCCCAGCAGAACGCCCCATACCCAAAAACTCCAACATACTAATCGGTCACCATAACTCTCGCAAGAATAAACAAACAGT
>CAJVYE010000172.1 GCA_913009285.1 uncultured Nitrospirota bacterium
GGCTGAACTATTACCTAATTTCAAATTTCAAATTTCAAACCGTGAACGGTTACCATTTACTCTACTCTCCCATTTCTCACATACACACGGGGAACTCGCTTATCTATCCTACAATAGACCTCATAGGAAATGGTACCCATAATCTCGGCAATCTCTTCGGAAGTGATTTCCTCTTCCCCTCCTTTTCCCAGCAATATGACCTCATCCCCTACCTTGATATCTGGTACATCTGTTACATCGATCATACACATATCCATACAGATCCTTCCCACCTGGGGGACCTTCTTCCCCTTTACAATGACCTTTACCCGATTGGAGAGGAACCGGCTATATCCATCTGCATATCCTATCGGCATGGTTGCGATGATGCTGTCTCTGGGTGCAAAGTATGTCCTCCCATAGCTCAAACTCCTCCCCCTGGGGACACTTTTGAGTTGGGCTATACGTGTCTTCCAGGTCATAACTGGTTTAAGGTCAAGACCTCCTTTAAGATCATATGAAGGAAAGGAGCCATACAGGATAATCCCTGGCCTTACCATATTAAAATTAAAATGAGAAGCTTGATAGTTGATTATTGCTGCACTGTTGAAGCAGTGCACCAGCGGGATATGAAATCCTTCCACAGAAAGCCTGTTGACTATTTCCTTGAAGATAGATATCTGATTATCGGTAAATCTATTATCCTTTTCGTAGGCAACAGCGAGGTGAGTCAGTATTCCTTGTATAGATATATTTTTGAGTCCTGCTATCTTTCTAAAAAAGGGAACTACCTCATCAGGGGTGATACCGATTCTTCCCATCCCTGTATCGACCTTGATATGTACGCTGACATCCTTTTCCCTTGCGGTATTAGAAAGCGCCTCTGCGATCTGGTAAGAATAGATCACAACAGACAGGTTGCAAGAAACTACTCTTTCCACATTATCCTCAAAGATCCCGACCATCACTAATACAGGTGAAAAAATGCCCTTCTCGCGCAACTCTACCCCCTCTTCGACACTTCCCACACCTATCATGTCAGCCCCATTTTTCAGTGCCTCTTCTGTAAGCTTGACAAGACCATGTCCATATGCATCAGCCTTGAGCATCGCCAGTATCTTGGTCTCATTCCCTACCTTTGAACGTATCTGAGACATATTATGGGAGAAGGCATCTATATCTATCTCAACATAAGTAGGGTGATGATTCATCATTAGAAATCCCTTATATTATTCTCCCCACCTATAGAGGATAGATTTTCAAACTTGGCGTACTCCTTCAAAAAGGCTAACTTGATCGTCCCTGTCGGCCCATTTCTCTGTTTTCCTATTATTATCTCTGCGATTCCCTTGTTTTCCGTATCCTCTTCATATGCCTCTTCCCGGTACAAGAAGAGAACAAGATCGCTATCCTGCTCTATAGCTCCGGATTCCCTCAGATCTGACAATTGAGGTTTTTTATGGGTCCTTTGTTCGACCGCCCTACTTAATTGAGAGAGTGCAATCACAGGTATATTCAATTCCTTTGCCAGCGCCTTGAGTGATTGGGTAATCTCTGAAATCTCTAATTGTCTGCTCTCTGCCCTGCTCCTTCCCTTCATCAATTGAAGGTAGTCGACGATGACCAAACCGATCCTATGTTCTGCCTTTAATCTGCGTGCCCTTGCCCTTATATCTAAGCTCGATAGAGCAGCGGTATCGTCAATAAAGATAGGTGACTCCGCTAATCTGCCTGCCGCAGTGGTGAGGTCTGGCCAGTCAGTTTTAGAGAGATAACCTGTCCGCAATTTTCTTGAGTTTTTCATAGCTTCAGAACACAGCATACGTATTCCAATCTGTTCACTCGACATTTCAAGGCTAAATATCGCTACAGGTATATGCGAGTCTACTGCCGCATTCCTTGCAATGTTGAGCGCAAGAGCGGTCTTCCCCATACTCGGTCTGCCGGCTATGATGACCAGGTCTGAGGGCTGTAGTCCTGTAGTAAGATTATCCAACTCTGAGAGACCGGTAGGGACACCAGTAACCATCTCCTTTCTGTCATAGAGTTTTTCGATATACTCAAAGCTTCTCTTTAGTATCTTATCAATCGATACAAATGCCGGTCGAATCTTCTTTTCTGATATCTCGAAGATCAGTTTTTCTGCATTATCAAGTATAGAGTCGACATCCTCATTGTCTTCATAACTCTTGCCTCTTATTTCATTGGAGACACTTATTAGACTCCTGAGAATCGCCTTCTCCTTTACAATTTTGCAATGATGTATGACATTTGTTGCCGTGGGAATGGTCTCTTCAAGGGAGGAGAGATAATCTATACCTCCAATATCCTCAAGCTCATTTCTCTTGCGGAGCTTATCTGTCAATGTCATAAGGTCTATTGGTTCGTTCTTCTCGAATAGCTCCTTCATGACAGAGAATATCTTTTTGTGTGTCCCTTTGTAAAAGTCCTCCTCATTAATTATCTCGAGTGATTTGGGGAGCGACTCATTCTCAATTAGTATTGCACCCAGCACAGACTGTTCTGATTCCAGGTTTTGAGGAGGGAGTTTTTGAAAGGATACATCCATTTCTTTTCGTCACCCCTTACTCTTTTTTAACTTTTAACTTTTAACTATGAGCTATGAGCTTAAAAGTATTATTCTTTACTCTTTTACAACTTCTACCTTGATATCTACTGTGATATCAGAGTGTAACTTCACAGGTACAGAATAAATGCCAAGGCCTTTAATAGAATCTTCGAGTATGATCTTCCTTTTATCTATAGAAAAACCTTTCTCCTGGAGATATTCTGCTATATCAAGGGAGGTAACCGATCCAAAAATTCGATCATTCTCTCCTACCTTCCTAGGCAGTATACAAGATATCTCACTTATTTGTTTGGCAAGCATCTCTGCCTCTTTTTTGGACTTATTGAGTTTATCCTGCACAAGTTTATGCTGATGACGTAGACGTTTAGTGTTCTGTGGTGTTGCCAGGATAGCTAACCCTTTGGGAAACAGATAATTTCTCCCGTAACCATTAGCAACCTCTACCTCATCACCCCTGTCACCTATATTCTTTAAATCCTCTGTCAATATAACCTTCATTTGATCCTCCTTCTAAGACACTGCACAGAAATAACTTGCACATCTGGCTTGTCTTTTGTTCCGTCTTCAGCGTTGCACCAAAGGTTACATATTAATAATATGCGCCCTTTGGTGCGCCTTGAAGACGAACCAAAATTCTGCGCCATAGTGTACAACTTATTTCTGCGCAGTACCTATGGAGTCGGTTAAAAATGTCAAGTTATTTTTAGCCGACCTCTAAAATCTACCCATAGATCAAAAACCCCTAGTCCTATTACAATAATCGGTATAAAAAATAGTATAAAGATATACCCCAGTCCCCGTAAAGATAAAGGGATATTTTTTTTTATAAAGTAGAACTGTATTATTGCTAATCCATGGAGGAAGTACAGGAATAAAAGTATTATCAAGATATTTAATCCTATATACCTGGCGATCCCTATCGGAATAAGCGATAAAATTCCTGATCCAATCAATAGCCAGATAAAATGCTCTGGAATTCTCCACTCTATCAAGTCCCTGGAGTCAACAAAATAGAGATCGGAAGAGCGTCGTGTAGGGAAAGAGTGTAGATCTCGGTGGTCGCCGTATCATTAAAAAAAAAATAAAATCAGAAAAATATCCTTATAATAAAATATTCTAACGACATCAAGCTACCAAGATCTCTTGTGCTGTTACACTTCAAAT
>CAJVYE010000173.1 GCA_913009285.1 uncultured Nitrospirota bacterium
TGCTCGGCACTGTCGGACATATGAGCAGTGTACACGCACATGAATGCTGTGAGTCGTTGGGCGTTTACTGAAAAATTTATGACTATTGTGTTTATGTAGTTTTTTTTTTTTTTTTTAATGATACGGCGACCACCGAGATCTACACTCTTTCCCTACACGACGCTCTTCCGATCTGATTTATTTGACTGCCACACTAATATCTGCTATTTTGGCGTCCTTGACTATTCCCAAAACCTTTATCACATCTCCATAAGGAAGTCTTTTGTCTGCTTTGATAACAGCCGATTTCCGTACTTGAGCCTCTTTTTTAGACTCCTTCAATTTCTCTTCTAATTCCTCTATAGTTACCTCTTCTCCGTTTAAGTATATCTTCTTATCAGTTCCTATTTCTATTATATAGTTTCTGATCTTTTCTACAGCAATAGAGGCCTTTGACTCTGGGAGCTCTATATCCATCCTTCTGGTAAAGTCTACAAAGGCTGTGGAAACCATGAAGAAGATGAGGAGAAGGAATACTACATCTATCATAGGGGTCAGATCAAAGCTGAAATCTTCTGTATCTTTCTTCTTGAACTGCATAATACCTCATAGTAGTAAGCAGTAGGCAGTAAGCACTAAGCAATCATTATTTCTTTCTGTCTGCTCCTTACTGCCTACTCCCCACTGCTTACCTCTTCCCCATCTGTCACCCCTTTTGTAGGGATTAGTTTCTCAAGCAGTTGGATAGATATCTCCTCCATCTCAAATACGAACTTATCTACCTTTCCCCTGAAATAGTGATAGATAGCTAATGCCGGGATGCCTACAACAAGTCCTGCCGCAGTAGTAATCAGTGCCTCTGATATACCACTCGCTACAAGGCCTGGGTTGCCCGTACCACTCTGGGATATTACATCGAATGCCTTTATCATCCCTATAACGGTTCCTAGTAGACCAAGCATCGGTGCAAGACCAGCAACTGCGCCTAATAGCCTCAGGTTTGATGAGAGGAGTGACGCTTCATGCTGTCCTGCTCCCTCTATTGCCCTCTCTATCTCTAGGATGCCATAATTAAATCTTAACAAACCCGCCCTCAAGATCCTTGAAATAGAGACGTCATATTTATGACAGATCCCAATAGCCTTATCCATCTCCTGTTTTTGCCAGTGTTTTCTAATAGTACCCAAAAATTCTGGATCTATTATATTATTCCTTCTGAGCTGGAATAGCCTCTCCATGGCTATACCCAAGGCAAAGATTGAACAGAAGAGTATAGGGTACATCACAGGTCCGCCCTTCTTTATGGCAGATAAGATCTTCCATTCTGCATCACGACTCTTGGTAGATTGACGATCTTTTGCTGCTGTGGTGTCCCCACTTATCAGGAAAGATAAGATAATGGCAGTCAATACAATGATAATAAATCGGTTTTTCATCCTCTCCCATCCATAGATTTCCATATAACAAATTACACTGCGTTATCAGTCGAAATCCTCAACGACGTACCACTGAGTACGGCCTAATCGGGTTTCTCCTTTTAGCCTTGTGTAATTTGTTATATGGAAATCTATATAAACTCCCCTATTCCCCTGAACTTTTCATATCTTTGTTGGATTAATTCTTCAGGTGAGAGGAGTTTGAGTTCTCTAAGGTTCCGTCTAAGTGCACGTCTTAAAATAGAAGCCATCCTTTTGGGATCGCGATGTGCTCCACATAATGGTTCTTTGATGATTTCATCTATTACCTCAAGTCTTGATAGATCATGGGATGTCAGACACAATGACTTGGCAGCATCCTCCACATTTTTGCCGTTACCCCAAAGAATCGCTGCGCATCCTTCTGGAGAAATTACTGAATATATGGCATTTTCTAACATCAATATCCTGTTACCTATACCTAGGGCAAGTGCTCCACCACTCCCTCCTTCACCTATAATTACCACGATCACCGGGACCGATAACCTATACATTTCTCTGAGATTTCTGGCTATAGCCTCTGCTTGTCCCCTCTCCTCTGCCCCTATGCCCGGATATGCTCCTGGTGTGTCCAGCATGGTGATTATAGGTTTACCAAATTTGTCAGCTAATTCCATCAAACGAAGTGCCTTTCTATATCCCTCAGGATTGGACATCCCAAAATTTCTGAAGACCTTCTCCTTAATATCCCTCCCTTTTTGGTGTCCGATTACAACTACAGATTCCTCCTCTAACTTTGCTATCCCACCCACTATTGAATTTCCATCTGCAAAGCCACGATCTCCATGGAGTTCAATAAAATCTGACATCATAAACCTGATATAGTCCAATGTATAGGGGCGATCTGGATGTCTGGCTAATTGTGTTTTCTGCCATCCGCTCAGACTAGAAAAGGTATCCCTTCTTATCTTCTTTACCTTTTTCTGAAGTTTCTTTACCTCTTCAGAGAAGTCTACATCTCCCCTTCGTGAGAGTTCTATCAACTCATCTATCTTTTGATCAAGTTCAAATATGGGTCTCTCAAAATCTAATATCTGCACTTAAAAATCCATTCCTTTATTTATACTCAACAGAACAAGTTCAAGTTTCCTATTCTGTCTTTATACCATAAAATTATCTATTATAGCAAACAGTTTTACCTATTTGTGGAATGTTAGTTAAGCTCTAATGATATATTTTGTTTTTGGTAATTTAGATTTGTTTAGGATTTAGGATGTAAATATGGTAAATTTTGTTTCACTTATATATATATTAAAACTTAAGAGTTATCATAATGTCTGAAGCAGAAGAGAAATTGGTTGCAGAAATGAAGAGTGGAAAGGTCGAGGCCTTTGAAGAGATAGTTAGACGTTATGGAACGAGGATATATAATCTTGCTTACTGTCTTACAGGGGATAAGATGGATTCTCAGGATATAACACAGGATGTCTTTTTAACTATATACAATAAAATCAATACATTTGAAGGAAAATCTGCTCTTTCTACCTGGATTTACCGCATTGTCCTCAATGTCTCTTACATGAAACTGAGGGGGAGGAAAAGAGAGCGCTACATATCGATTGATGATTCAATTCCACAATACAGGGAGGATGGGGGGCATTTACATCCTATTAAGGATTGGTCAAAGGAGAGAGATAAAGTACTCTTAAGTAATGAGACAAAAGAGGTGATATGGAAGGCTATTAATAAACTTCAGGAAAAGGAGAGAATAGTCTTTATCCTCAGGGATGTGCAGGGGCTTTCAAATGAAGAGGTCAGCGAGATACTGGGTATCTCTATCCCTGCTGTAAAGACAAGGCTCCACCATTCAAGACTATTTTTAAGAAAGAAGCTCTCAAACTATTTTGATGAATTTAAATAAGATCTTTGATATAGTTATAAAATAAGGTGTAAGTGGCATGGACAAACTTGTTTGTCCGTGGTCGTGTAGAAAAGTGAGTGTTTTCAGAGGAAATATGTAGATCATGACATGCTGTGAACTGTTGGATCTTATCTGCGATTATACGGATGGTTATTCAGGACCAGAGGCTATTAGAGACCTTGAAGATCATTTTAAGGTCTGTTCTTCCTGTGCAGCCCTTTTTAATACCTATAAAAAGACCAGCCATATATGCAGGAAATTGAGTAAGATTAATATACCAGAAGAGGTCCAGAATAGGGTTCATATCTTTCTGAAGGATAGTATAAATAAATCCAATACTTAGGACTCGCTCAAAAATACCCTTGACTTTACCTATTTTTCATGGTTAAATGAGAACTT
>CAJVYE010000174.1 GCA_913009285.1 uncultured Nitrospirota bacterium
TTAAAAATTACAGGATGAGAAATGAAGAGATTTTTATTTTTTTTTTCAAGCAGAAGACGGCATACGAGATAAAGGAATGTGACTGGAGTTCAGACGTGTGCTCTTCCGATCTTCATCGTGAGATGAAGTCCTATTAATAAATTCCAGTGATATTCCGTGTCTTTCCGTGGTGAATTATTACCTGAATCTGCACCGTTTTCGCGCAAGAAGTCTTTTCTCCCGGTAGCCGCAGGCTTCAGCCAGCACTTTTACGCAGGCTGAAGCCTGCGGCTACCGGTTTTGTATCATATCTATTATAACCTAACTGGTTAAAGGCATTAATAATAATCCCCTGAGCGGACGTATACTGGGTATTGTTTTCCTGCCTCCTTATACAGTAGAGGCTAAATTCGTACAAAATTCAGGTATTACGATAACACAAATTTCCAATTTCTAATTTCCAATTTCAAACTTTGCATCATTGTTTAACTGAATTAATCGCTCTTCCAGCTTTCTCCTATATATCTCTATCTCATCCTCCCCCAACCTCATTGGCACATGGATCGGCTCACCGATCATGATCACTGCACGGGTAAAAGGAAGAGGGATGGTATAGCGATCCCATCTTCTCTTCATCACAATGCCCCATTTAGATGCAAGTCCTATTGGAACTATCACCCCACTGGTCTTCATTGCTACAATTATAGCGCCTTGCTTAACCTTGTGATAGGGCCCCATAGGACCATCTACAACGATAGCCGCATGTTGTCCATCATTCACAGCCCTTATCATAGTACGAATGGCCCTCTCCCCTCCCCTATTCGGAATCTTATATGGCCTATATCCAAAACGTCTGATGATTTCAGAAAGATAATCCCCCCTCTGTGAGATAGTAGTAAAAACAGAGGCATTCCTTCCTCTGAAGTGAGGAAAGAGGAATAGATAATCTCCGTGAAAGAATGTAAAGATTCCCTTTGTTCCCTTGTTAAATATAGTATTTATATTATCTTCATTAATTATCTTAAGTCGGGCACTTTTGTAGATGATAAGAATAGATATAAAAAAAAATCGCGAGATTAAAAAAAGCCAGATCTTATACATTCTCTTGTGCTATCATTTTTATCTTTTTTAGGTCGAGCTTCCCGCTTCCTAATAAAGGAATGGTATCTATTTTAATAAATGAATCCTTCTTAGGTATCCATAAATTCGGTATCTCCATTCCCTTCATCCGCTCCAGAATATCTTCTATCTCCATTTCAATATCAGTATATAAGACAACCAGCCTTTCACCCTTTTTCTCGCTATATACCGATGTTACAACACATCTTGGTTCAGACGTATTTAGAACATTATGTATTGCATCCTCAATATAAATATGTGGCACCATTTCACCAGCAATCTTGCTGAAACGTGACAATCTATCTTTTATTTCAACAAACCCATCATTATGTATAAAGGCTATATCTCCTGTACAGTACCACCCATCTCTGATGACCTCTTTTGTCTTTTCGGGTTGATTTAAGTAGCCCATCATAATATTTGGCCCCTTAACCAATAACAATCCTTCCTCTCCATTTGGTAGTTTCTTAAATGTATCAGGATCAACTATCTTTAGCGATACCCCTGGTATCGGAAGACCAATTGTTCCTAACTTTCTTCCAATCTGAACATGTGTTGCATCCTTATAATCAGGTACGTTTACTGAAACCACTGGTGAGCATTCTGTACAACCATACCCTTCAAGCAGCTCGATACCAAATTTTTCTTTAAATTCCTTTGCAAGGGGCATCTTCAGCTTCTCAGCGCCAACAATGGCATATCGTAATGAGGCAAACTGACCCCTTGTGCATTTTCTGATATATCCTTGGTAGAAGGTTGGGGTACTTATTAATATTGTTGCTTTATGCCTTTCTATTAATTCCCCTATGGTCTTTGAATCTAAAGGATTTGGATGGTATATTGCACCAAAGCCGGAAAGAATCGGAAACCACAGGGTTCCCGTAAATCCAAATGAATGAAAAAATGGAAGAATACCCATAACCCGGTCACCTTTGGTCAACTGAAAAATCTGATTAAATCCAAGGATATTTGAGAGAATGTTGAAATGAGATAACATAATCCCTTTTGGCTCTCCTGTACTACCGCTTGAAAAGATAACCGTTGATAGATCATCAATAGTATCTTTTGGACGGATATAAAGTCTTTTTATAGCAAATGCAGGAACAAGAAAGACAGCTATGGTTGTCACTATCTTTTCAATAGGTCTAATCTCCTTTAAAATATCCTCTAAATAGATCATCCCATCCTGACGCTCTATCTTTGCCTTTTCTATGAATACCTTTGAAGTAATTATCGTTTTTATCTCACACAGTGATATCGCAGAACTGACCGATTCCCTTAAAGCAGTAAAATTAAGATTTACAGGGAGCTTATTGGCCATCAATATTCCGATATTGGCAAGAGCCCCACCTATAGTGGAAGGAAGAATAACACCAACCATTCTTTCATTGATACAGTATCTCTTTTTGATCAATCTCGATAATAATAAGCTGGCGATTAAGACCTTTCCATAAGATAACTCCTTGCCAGTCGAATCCAACATGCAGAATCTGAACAAATGCCTCTTTGCCCTCTTCAGAAACTCGATATGAAGCAGAGAAAGGTCTTTCTTTCTATGTACAAAGGCCTCTGAACTCAAATCTATAACTGCATTCCTAACCTCCTCTGAAGTCGTTTGAGAAGGTAGAGGCTTACCAAATGAAACAGTTACAGGATAACGGAATCTCTTTGGGATCTTCCAAAAGAATTTGCCTCCTTTATAACTGAATATACTTCCCCATAACATGTCTACGTGCACAGGGATAATAGGCACATCAATATTTTTAACGATCCTTTCAAACCCCTTTTTGAATGGTAGTATATTTCCTGTTCTTGTTATAGTACCTTCGGGGAATATGCATACTACATGACCATTCTTTAGCTCCTCTTCGGCCTTTATAAAGGAACGTATCTTTGCCTTTGGATTATCCTTTTCTGATATAGGGATAACTTTCATCAGGTTTAAAAACCATCTGATCGATCTTATCTCAAAATATTCTCTAAACATCATATACCGAATAACTCTCTTAAGCATGCATGAACCTACAATAAAGGGATCAACATATGTGATATGATTACATATCAGTAATGCCGGCCCTTTTCTTGGAATGTTTTCCTTCCCTAATATCTTGATCCTATACATCGTACGTATTAATATCCACAAAATAAGGCGTAAAAGAAACCTAAAGGGATGTAAAGACCTACTCACAAGAAGGAAACCAAGGCCTTGTTCTTTTGGTGAATAAACCATTTTTATAGCCTTTTAAAAAATATTTTTACTATTGCTTTTTAAATATATTATTCTAAATAATCAAGATCAATCTTTAAGCCGCATATGCAGGAGATAGCAAATCAGTAATATGGACTATACTGCTCCTCTTGTTATAAAAGAAGTATTCTATTACACTTTTATTTTAGGAAAGATAACATATTTTTGCACTGTACAATGAAAAAAAAGGCTTTATTTCTATTTTTTCTAATGGCCTATTGACTTAGCTGACCCAATTATTTATCATGAACCCCATGGGAAATATAGGGGTGAAGCCAAATTATGGGAATATGAGTTGGCTGAAGATCGGAAGAGCGTCGTGTAGGGAAAGAGTGTAGATCTCGGTGGTCGCCGTATCATTAAA
>CAJVYE010000175.1 GCA_913009285.1 uncultured Nitrospirota bacterium
AAATTGGAAATTAGAAATTAGAAAAAAATCAAAATACCAAATAGTAATTGAAAAACTTGGTCCAAAGTTGAATGCGTTTATCAACAGCACAAAAATATGATAACACAAATTTCCAATTTCCAATTTCCAATTTCCAACCGTGAACGGTTACAATCAACTCTGTGTTCTCTGTGGTTAATAGGTGTAGGTAATTAAATATGAATCGTAAAAAAATAATCGCTGGTAACTGGAAGATGAATAAAGGCATTGAAGAGTCCCTATCTCTTGTCAATGATTTAAAAGAGTCTGTTCAGGGGATAAATGGTAGGATAGAAATAGTAGTAAGTCCACCCTTTACCGTATTAAGCGTTATTAATGATGCCATTAAAGATAGCAGTATCCTCCTTGCAGCACAAGACGTGTTTTGGGAAGAGAAAGGGGCATATACTGGAGAGATTTCTCCGGTAATGTTAAAAGATGTTGGTTGTAAATATACAATAATAGGTCATTCTGAACGGAGGCAATATTTTAACGAGACCAATGAGACGGTCAATAAAAAGATAAAGGCGGTACTAAGAAATGATTTATCTGTTATAATATGTGTAGGAGAGACCCTGGAAGAGAGAGAAACTGAAAGGACATTCTCTGTGGTGGGAACACAGATTAGAGATGGTCTTAAGGGGTTTAATCAGAAGGATATGGAACGGATTGTTATAGCATATGAACCTGTCTGGGCAATCGGTACAGGTAAGACAGCTACTCCGTCTCAGGCAAATGAGGTGCATCTCTTTATAAGAGATACTATAAAAGAGATGTTTGGAGATGAAACGGCCTCTTCCATTACGATACAATATGGAGGGAGTGTTAACCCTTCAAACATAACAGAGTTGATGTCTGAATCAGATATCGACGGGGCTCTTGTTGGTGGCGCTAGCCTCGATGCAGGATCTTTTATACAGATTATAAAAGGAGCATTAAAAAAGTGTATATAATATTAACTGTTATTCATATAATTGTAGGTTTGGCATTGATCCTTATCGTCTTATTACAGACTGGTAAAGGTGCATCTATGGGGGCAGCCTTTGGTGGATCTAGCCAGACGATTTTTGGAGCAAGAGGTGCGGGGAGCTTTTTAGGTAAGCTTACCACCGGAGCTGCAGTCGTCTTTATGCTGACCTCTCTGACATTGGCATTTCTGTCCTCTCGTGGAGCTAAATCATCCATAATTCTAAGAGAAGAGACTACTCAAACAGAGGTAGAGCCAGAGAAGGCTGGTCAGACTCCAGGGGCATCTGAGGTAGAATCACAGGAAGATGGTTCAGAAGAGGGGAAATCTCAGCCAGAAGAGATGGGAACAGGAGAAACTGATCAAACCTCAAAGGCTCCAGTAGGAGAGTCAGAGGGATAGTTTAAAAGTAAGCAGCAGGCAGCACCTACCTTGAGGCCATCTTTGGCTGCTCTGAAGAGAGCAAACCTGCAGGAATAAAAGCGCTATTTCGAGGATTTTGTGATTGTGGGTGGCATGGACAAAGTTGTTTGTTCGTGTTCCATTAACGACCTGAAGATGAGATGCGAGAATGTTAGGTTATTTTCGCGCGAACCCTCAGTAATGCCGAAGTGGTGGAATTTGGTAGACACGTGCGCTTGAGGGGCGTATGGGTAACTCCGTGGGGGTTCGAGTCCCCCCTTCGGCATCTGATCTTCATAGCGGTTTTTCTCGTAAATAGAAGGTAAAAATAGATGAATATATTTAAGAAAAATTTAGTCTTTATATTTCAAATTATAATTATACTTTCTTTATCTTTTGGTTGTAGTAAAAAACAAGATCAAAAAGAGGTATCTGATAAAACCCAGAATTATTCTAAAGAATATAAAAAAGATAAAGAAGGTAATGAGATTGTTTTATATTGTGATGATTATCTGATAAAAGAAGAGCATTTCGAAATTACACTCATCTTACCACCAAATTGGCAGAAGGCCCCTCAAAGGGAACTAAATAATCGGAGACTAAAGAATAAAGATAGAACTGGCCAATTGCAGCTGGTAGGTTTTATTATGAGAAAATCGGGTGGCAACATACCTAATATCTCAATTCTTACAAACTATATATTAAATCCAGAGATAAATAGTGTTATGGATTATGTTAAATATATTCAAAAAAATCCCTATATCAAGGTAGAAGAGAAACCCAAAGAGATTCTTTTGGCAAATAAAAATGGGATAGAATTTATTTATAAGATACGTGCTTCGAACTATATTAGTTATTATTTTTACAACAAAAAAACAATTCTAATAATATCAGCTGAGATTGATCCTGATAAATTTATTACTGAAAAGGAAGAGATTAAAGAGATCCTTGGAACTTTTACCTTTAAAAGGATTACCTTCTGATCCTTGGGCCCGGAGTGTAGAATAATCTCCCATGAAGACAATTCTTATTATCCTTGATGGTTTAGGTGATAGACCACAACACGAGCTTGATAATAAAACACCTCTGGAATATGCCGAGACACCAAATCTTGATAAGATAGCTATGATGGGTATAAATGGGCTATATCATCCCATGGCATTAGGGATATGCCCGTCGAGTGAGATGGCGCATTTCAGAATATTTGGCTATGATCTTAATGACTTCCCTGGAAGGGGAATTATAGAAGCATCTGGAGAGGCTATCCCATTTGACAATAATGATGTCGTATGTCTGGCACATTTTGCAGATGTTGAAGAAAGGGATGGATCTCTATATCTAAAAAGGGATAGGTCGAACCTGACATATGAGGAGTGTAAGCAATTAACCTCTTTAGTGGGTGATTTTCGATTTAATGGAATATCCTTGAGGTTTCATCATACAAGAAAGACAGAAGGTATCCTTGTAATCAGTGGTGATGTTAGTCATGAGATCACTGATTCTGATCCTATGTTTGAGGGATTACCTATAATCAAGGTCCAGCCATACGAAAATGCAAGTAATAGGCAACAGGCTGAGACTACTTCAGAGGCGCTCAACAGATATATTCGCTGGGTTTATAACCATATTGATGATAAGGCTGAGCGAGTAGCCATAATAACTCAGAGATCCGGTCGCAAGAAATCTATCATACCATTTGAGAAAAAATACGGAATGAAGGGGTTATCCATTGCATCCTCCCACTTATATTGGGGACTGGCCAGGGAGATTGGATTATCATACAAGAAGGTAAAAGATAGTGATTCTGCAGGTGGTGATTTAAGAGAGAGATTGATTATTGCTAGGGATTCCCTGAGTGAATTTGATTTTATTCATGTACATACAAAGAGAGCAGATGCTGCAGCTCATACCAGAAGGCCTATAAATAAGGTGAGAATCATTGAGGATATTGATAGGGCAATTGGATTTGTCCTGGATGAGTTCATTGGAAGGGATGACATAATCACGATTGTGGGCTCTGATCATTCTACCCCCAGTTCTGGTGCTCTCATCCATTCAGGAGAACCTGTGCCTATCGTAATCCATGGTAATGGTATAAGGGTTGATGACGTTAATGAATTTGGTGAGAGGGCTGTCTCTAAGGGTGGTCTGGGACAGATGTATGGAAGTGATATCATGAACATGATATTAAATATTACTGACAGGGGTAAGGGTTTTGCCGGGAACCTTCCACATATTACCCGAAACCGTGATATGGTCTTCCCCCAGATCACCCTGAATATCCGAAAGCCAGCCGGAGGTATACCATTTGCTTTC
>CAJVYE010000176.1 GCA_913009285.1 uncultured Nitrospirota bacterium
TTTTTTTCAAGCAGAAGACGGCATACGAGGTAAAGGAATGTGACTGGAGTTCAGACGTGTGCTCTTCCGATCTCTTTGATTAGTTTTTGAAACTGTTCTTCTGCAGAAGTCTGATTCCTGTTGAACTGCTTCTTTTGGAGCAGATCTTTTAGCAATCTGCCTCCAATATACAAGAGGACCAAACCAGCAAACATTTTGAAGTTTTTGGGGTTAGGAAGATACTGAATACGCAGAATAGCGCCAATTAGGACTCCGGGCAATGTTCCTATGATGACGACCCATGCTAGCGGCCATACCATACGGCCTTCCTTGATATAACGATACACCCCACCTGGAATGGCAACGATATTGAAAAGCTGGTTAGTGGCGCTTACTGCCGGACTGTTGAAACCGAGTACACTCACTTGAAAGGGCAAGATTAGAAAAGCACCGGATACCCCTCCCATTGAAGTAAAGAAAGAGATTATAAAAGCTACAGCAGGCGGTACTAAAGGGTTTACTTCTATGCCAGCAACTGGGAAAAGCACTCTGCATTTCTCCAATAGATTTTCATATAACCAATTATTCCATCCACTATAGCATTATTTCAATTGCGTAGCAGAGCTAAGTTAGATTTTTTTGACACACCTTGCTGGAAATAAGAAAATTATTGACAATGGGGTAAGTTTCAGGTATCATTATTAGTATATTAGAATATTGTGACCTTCGGGGCAGGGTGAAATTCCCGATCGGCGGTATAGTCCGCGAGTCCTGCCAAGCTTGTGCAGGATTGACCTGGTGTGATTCCAGGGCCGACAGTGAAAGTCTGGATGAGAGAAGGTTAAAGGTAAGGTGTGTGTAAAAATATTATAATGCCCCGAAGATATTATATCTTCGGGGTTTTTTTTTGAATAAAGATGAATAATGAAGTATACATGAACCAGGTTATTGATCTGGCATTAAAAGGGAAAGGAAAGGCAAGTCCGAATCCGATAGTCGGGGCTATTATTGTCAGGGATTCTGTTGTAGTTGGGAGGGGATATCATAAAAGAGCAGGTGATCCTCATGCAGAGATAAATACCTTGAGGGATGCAGGGGAGAGTGCGAAAGGTGGGACACTTTATGTGAATCTTGAGCCCTGCTGTCATTATGGGAAGACCCCCCCATGTACCAGTGCCATTATCAAGAGTGGTATTGAAAGGGTTGTTGTTGGTATGAGGGATCCAAATATACTGGTCTCAGGAAAGGGAATAGAGGAGTTAAGAGGCGCTGGTATCCACATAGAGGTTGGCGTATTAGAGGAGCGATGTAGGGAGATCAATGAGATTTATGCGAAGTATATAACTATAAAGAGACCTTTTGTTATTATGAAGGTGGCTTCCAGTCTTGATGGGAAGATTGCTACCCATACTGGTGAGTCCCGCTGGATAACTAGTAAAAGCTCACGAGAGGTGGTTCACAGGATTAGAGGAGAGGTGGACGCGATCATGGTCGGCCTTGGCACTGTTATAAAGGATGATCCCCAACTTACTGTTCGGCTGGGAGAAAACGGGACAAAGGATCCTAAAAGGATAATCCTTGATAGCTTACTTAAAATTTCTTTAAAAGCAAAGGTATTAACCATGGATTCAAGATCTGATAGTATCATCGTCACAACAGAAAAGGGAGATCCGGAAAGGATCAAGAAATTGGAAGGAATGGGCGTCAAGGTCTTGATAGTTGATAAGAAGGATCAAAGGATTGATCTGGATAAGCTGATGACGAGATTAGGTGAGATGGAGGTGGCGAGTTTATTGATTGAAGGTGGATCAGAGGTATATGCCTCTGCATTGGAGGCAGGTATTGTGGATAAGGTTATCCTCTTCCTCGCACCCAAGATCATAGGTGGTGTGAATGCCCCGGGAGTAGTAGGTGGGAGAGGTATTGATAGTTTATGTGATGCCATTTCACTTAAGGACATCCATATCCAACAGATTGGGGATGATGTAATGATAGAGGGGTATTTAAGAAGATAACAGTTTAGCTATTAGAGGTTGCATGCTTTGTTTCGTTTTTTGGTATTTGAATTTAGAATTTGTGTAACCGTTCACGGTTTGAAATTGGAAATTAGAAATTGGAAATTTGTGTTATCGTAATAATTCACCACGGAAAGACACGGAATATCACTGGAATTTATGTAAGCGTTCACAGAACACTGAAATTAGAAATTGGAAATTAGAAAAAAATGAAAAGAGTTTACGAATTAGAGGTTTACAAACTAGCGGAAGAACTATCGGATTTGGTTTGATACGACTTTGACAAGTGGAACAAAAAGATTCAAAACACAGTTGGTTATCAGATTATACAATCATCTGATAGTATAGCTGCGATATGATAACACAAATTTCCAATTTCCAATTTCAAACCGTGAACGGTTACATGCTTTTTAAGGATTAAAATTATGGCTGAACTATTACCTAATTTCTAATTTCCAATTTCAGTGTTCTGTGAACGGTTACGTAATTTTTATGATTTAGAGCTAAACTTCTTTACAACTTCATCCACCTTTTTCAGTGCCTCATCCAGTTTTGAGGGATTCCTTCCTCCTGCCTGGGCCATATCAGCCCTGCCACCTCCACTGCCATCGACAATGGATGCTATCTCTTTTATTATCTCGCCTGCGCTTAGCCTCTCTGTAAGGTCATTTGTTACACCTGCTGCCAAGGAGACCTTCTTGTCGTCTGTAACACTCCCCACGACAACCACCATTGATTTTAACTTGACCTTGGCTGAGTCTACAAAGGAGCGCAGGGATCTCATGTCAAAATTATCCATACGCTTTGTAAAGACATTTATCCCATTTATCACTCTTACTCCTTCACTGAGCTTAATTCCATCTGTCAAAGTTCTCACAATACTATTTATCTTCCTCTTATCATCCCTCTCCTTTTTCCTTTCATACTCCTTTACTTTATCTAAGAGTTTCTTTACCTTAAGTGGCTCCTCTGAAGGTCTTGCCTTAAGAAGTTCCTGGATCTCTATAAGTCTCTCCTCCTCCTTTTTCATCTCCTTATATGCCATGTGACCTGTTACTGCCTCGATCCTTCTCACACCGGCTGCTACACCACCCTCGTATAGTATCCTGAATAATCCTATATCCCCTGTAGCCCCTGTATGTGTCCCGCCACAGAGCTCCTTGCTATAATCTGATATGGTAACAACCCTTACCTTTTCACCATATTTCTCACCAAAAAGAGCAATAGCACCTGTATCTACTGCATCTTCCAGATTCATCTCAAAGATATCAACTCTTTGATTAGACCTGATCTTTTCATTTACCAACTCCTCTATCCTTTCCCTCTCCTTTCTTGTTGTCTGGGAAAAGTGGGTATAATCGAAGCGTAATCTATCATCGGCCACGAGTGAGCCAGATTGTTTTACATGATCACCAAGTACTTGCCTGAGTGCAGAGTGGAGGAGGTGTGTAGCTGTATGATTAAGAGCTATAGCCCTTCGTCTCTTCTCGTCGATCTTCAAATGTACCCTATCCCCTCTTCTTATCTCTCCACCCCTGACCTTTCCCACATGAACGGATATTGATGGGAGAGGTCTTCTTGTATCAGTAATATCTATCAGGACTTAGATCGGAAGAGCGTCGTGTAGGGAAAGAGTGTAGATCTCGGTGGTCGGCGTAGCATTAAAAAAAAAATTTCCATAGCAACAGTGAC
>CAJVYE010000177.1 GCA_913009285.1 uncultured Nitrospirota bacterium
GCGGGGCGTAACTGGGAAGAGGAGCAGGAGGAGTGTAGTATTGTAAGAAGAATGTAGTTGGCTGAAGAAGTTTTAATTTATGATATTCATTGTTTTTTTTTTCAAGCAGAAGACGGCATACGAGATAAAGGAATGTGACTGGAGTTCAGACGTGTGCTCTTCCGATCTATGTAATCGTATGTTATCCTTGGCTCTATAAGATGCTTTATCTTTGGTATATGTTCACTCTTCGTGTGAAATACCCTGGAGACCCTTGGTCCTTCCAATAGTAGATTAATATCGTATATCTCTCTAGAAAACCCGTCTGTGTCTTTCCCATCCCTTTCTCCTCGATTGTAATAGGTCTCTCGTATTCCAATAGTAGGAGTAAATGTCAGCCACGGCACCTTTGTAAATGGGAGGGATAGTTGGGGATGGATGTCAAAACGAGATACATCAGTGGTATTTTTGGTGTCATTCTCCTCGATTCTTTTATAAAGACCAACATATGAGGATTCCATACTAAAAAAAAGTGGTGTATCATATATCCTCTCGCGTTGGTTCCTAAAGGTTACCTGCGGTATCTGACCGAATCTTTCGTTACGTCCTCTTTCTAAACCCTCACGGTATCTTGTCAAAAACTCCAGGGAACGGTTCTCCCAGTTCTTTATCAAGGAGAGATATGAGTCTGTCTGTCTCCTGGTCCTGTCATCTGTAATATCGGAAAACTCCTTATCAGGGTTATCATCACTTAAGAGGTCAAGTCTTGCTAGCCCCTTTATGTTATATATAAACTCCTGCCTGTGATTAAACTTAATCTTCCAGAACTCCCTTTTTGTATCCTTCTCCTTTAAATATGTGCCGTTGAATTGGCCTGTTGTATTTTTGTTTGGTATATAGCGGTACTCCAGTCCTGGACGAACACCCT
This sequence comes from uncultured Nitrospirota bacterium, assembly GCA_913009285.1. GTDB lineage: Bacteria > Nitrospinota > Nitrospinia > SZUA-224 > SZUA-224 > SZUA-224. The sequence continues at coordinate 908 of CAJVYE010000177.1, forward strand.
TTTTTTCGAGATAATCTAGATAAAATGTAGCATCTGACCACTGATTTATTGCCCAGAATAGGCTGTTATTCATAGAGAAACCATCCTTACTGCTTGTCCCTAAGGACGGTGTAAGGAATCCTGTTGTCCTCTTTGTCTTTGCTGGTACGATCATATAGGGTAAGTAAAGGACAGGGATGTCTTTGACCAGAAAGGTTGAGTCCTGTAATATGGCATAATCCTCAATCTTTATAGTTGCCTTTTTTATTCTGAATCTCCATGCAAGTGTACAGTCATCATCACAGGAACAGGTAGTAAATGACCCTGAGAAGATCTTGTATCTATCCTCTGCTACCCTCTCAATCTTTTTCCCTGTAAAATAATAGTCAGACGCGAGATAACCCTGCGCCTCATACATGGTCCCCAATTTGGTATTGGTATTAAACTCTGCTTCACTGCACTCTATCCTGCTCTCCTTACCCTCAATAATGACATTGCCTGTAGCAACGCCATCACCTGTTTCTGTGTTGAGTTCTATTATATTACCCAATATACGAGAATCCCTATATCTGACATCCACATGACCTGTTCCAATAATAAGGTTCTTCTTATGTTCAAGCCGATCTGCAAATACTGTCACCGGGGTCTCTTCCTCTTTTGTCTTTACCTCGTCAGCATATGAAATGGGGTAGAGGAAGAGGAGGCTAAAGATAAATGGGAAAATAATCCTTCTTAAAATAATGTAAGTCCTATGAAATGAATTAGTAGGCGGTTTTGTCAAAATTTAGTCTTTAAAAACAGAATAATATGATAACCCTTAATTTTACAATTTTTGATTGTAACAAATATTCTCTTTTGTTTCAACCTCCCTCCGTGCCTCGGCCACGGTAAAGAGAGAGCCTGTGACGCAGATCATATCATCCTTGTCTGCTTTCTCTCTTACGCTCTGAAGTGCAGAGGGGATACCTTCTATGATCACAGCATCTTTACCAAATTTAGATGCTGCATCCGTTAAGATCTCAGGATCAGCACCCCTTGGGACATCAGGTCTGACAAGTGTGACATGATCAGCTATGGATACAAGTATCTCCATCATACCATCAATATCCTTATCTTCCAGGATACCGATGACTAAGAATAGTCTCTTATACTTAAAATAGGAAAGTGTCTTGACTAAGGCCTTTGTACCAGCCAGATTGTGGGCACCATCTAAGAGGATGTATGGGGCCTTGGAGATGATCTCCATCCTTCCCCTCCACTTGACCTTTGCAAGCCCTTGTTTGATACCCTCCTCTGTTATATTAAATCCTTGATCCCTTAACCTGAGACATACCTCTACAGCCACACCCGCATTGATGACCTGATGCCTTCCCAGGAGGGGTATTCTTAGATCACGAAGGGCATTATTCTTATCGTGCAGATTAAATATATTCCCACTGATATCACTCTTTATTATATCTATATAAAAATTCCTCCCTACCATGATAAGCACTGCATTACGTTCCTCACAGATCTGTTCAATCTCTGATATCACCTCAGGATGTTGTGATGTGGTTACTACAACTCCATTTTCCTTTATAATGCCTGCCTTCTCTCTGGCAATCTCTCTCAGGCTTCTCCCCAGAAAATCCATATGATCATAATCTATGTCTGTAATCACAGATACAAGAGGACTACTTAGTACATTAGTTGCATCAAGCCTACCACCCATCCCTGTCTCTACAATGGCTATATCTATTCCTTCCTCAGCAAAATATATAAACGCCATAACAGTGATAAATTCAAAAAAGGTCAATCTCCCATTATATCTGGGATCTCTCTCTATAATTCCTCTGGTCCTCTCTGTTATCTTAATAATCCTCTCTTCAGGGATCATATTATTGTTTATCATGATTCTCTCCCTGATGTCATATAGATGAGGAGAGGTATATAATCCGGTTCTATATCCACATACCTGAAGCACAGAGTCTATAATAGCGGCTACAGATCCCTTTCCGTTTGTACCGGCAATGTGAATAGCCCTTAGGTAATTATGTGGGTTATATAGAAGATGAAGTAGCCCGGAGATTCTGGTGAGATTTAAGTCAATTCCAAGTCGTTGAAGATTGAAAAGATATTGAAGAGTTTCATTATAATTTCTCATTCTTATTAATTTGCCACAGAGAACACAGAGTTATAAAGAATTATCTCCGTGACGTGGTCCTATGACTATCCTTACTATTCCAGATAAATCCTCTCCGAGATTCGTAAATATCCCACTCCTGTACTATATTGCCATCACTATCATATTTCCCTACCCGGGCATTCCCTGGGTCTGCAACATAGATACTCCCTGTCTTGTCTACTGCTATGCTTTTAAGATAGATAAACTAATCTTCACCCACACCTGAAAAGCCAAAACTCCTTTGGAGATTGCCGTCTATGTCATAGATCAATCCAGTCGAGGCAGTAGAGTCCAGGACATATATATATTCCCGTTGCCGTCATTTACTTACAGGATCACCTGAGGCAAAGGTGATGGTTGTCTGAGAGGGGAGTTAGTCAGTTATAGATTTTATGATAAATCCTGTCCCCTTTTCATTATCATCCTGAATCAGTCTGATAGATAAGGGCTGAGTCTCTGTTGTTATACATTCCTGCTGTGGCTGAATACTCAATGAAGATATTCCTATTATCACTATCCCTGAATCTGTAACATCCCAGCCATAGTCCATTGTCTGGTCTAAAAAGGATATGTTCCTGAGTCCAGCTACCTCAATTTCCTGTTGGGCTTCTCCTGACAGT
>CAJVYE010000178.1 GCA_913009285.1 uncultured Nitrospirota bacterium
GGATCTACCCCCTTTCCCCAGACGGCGCTCTTCCGAGCTAGATTCGAGAGCAGTTAGGCGATCATCTTAAACAGGTTATTCTATTTGGTTCCAGAGCCAGGGGAGATGATGTCAAAGGTTCTGATTACGACTGTTTGGTAGTTGTGGATAAGGTTTCACGGACGTTCAAGGATATTATTGATGAAGTAGCAGGCGAAACCCTTTATCAATATAACGCCGTATTTTCGGCATTTCTTATCTCGGAAGAAAAATATCATGGACAAATCTACAATCCACTCTTAATGAACATTAGTAAAGAGGGTGTGGTTCTATGAGCAAGGATAAAATTCTAAAAGAACAATTACAGAAATCAAAAATATTAAAACATATCCAAACCCTTTGTCACCGATATCGAATTGATAGTCTTTACGTTTTTGGAAGTCGGGCAAAAGAGGTCTTCCAGTATGTGCATGGAAGTGGTAAGAGGACTGATAGAGAAGGCTCGGACATTGATGTGGGTGTAATGCCTGCCAAGTATTATGCCTTGAGCGCTAAAGACAGGGTCAAATTGACGATAGATTTGGAGGACTTATTTGGGGTTTGCAGGGTGGATATGGTTGTCCTTCCGGAGAGCTCACCATTTCTTGCCCTTGAGATAATAAAGGGAGAGCTGCTGTATGCAGCCGACCCGGACCAGGCAACCGAGTACGAACTTTATGTCTTACGTGTTGCAGGTGATCTGGCCTATTTTGAGTATCAAAGAAGAGAACAGCTTCTTACCGGAGAGATCATATGACTCCCTCGAAGCTTCGAGAAAAAATCATTGCTGAAAGAACCTCATGGATCAGAAAAATGATAGAGGGTATTCAAACCTTACCTCTTGAATCCTATGAATCCTTTTTGTCCGATGATAAGAATGTCGCTTCTGCAGAATCCTACCTGAGAAGAGGACTGGAGGCATTGATGGATTTAGGTAGACATATCCTTGCAAAGGGGTTTGGCAAGGCTGTTGCTGAATATAAAGAGATTCCCAGAGAACTTCACAAAAAAGGTGTACTGAATGAGGCAGAAGCAAAACTTATGCGAGAATTAGCAGGGTATCGGAACCGGATGGTGCACTTTTACGACAAAATTACAGATGATGAATTATATCATATATGCCGTGATCAACTTGGTGATTTAGAGAGAATTCTGGCTGCAATCCTTAAATGGATACACTTACATCCAGAATTGGTGGATCGCACGCTTTAAGACTATATAGAATTGCTATGACACTGACAATCCTAATGCATGTTTTCCCCCTCACCCTAACCCTCTCCCAAGGGGCATAAGCGTTAACTTAAGGGTTAATTTTATTGACAATTGGCTATTGACAATTCACAATTAACAATTTTGCTGAAACGTATACGCTTTAACTTCTTAATTTTCAATGGTCAATGGCCAATAGCTAATTGTTAATGACTTTAAAATGAGTCGTATTCCCCTTAAGTTAACGCTTATGCTCCCAAGGGGAGAGGGGACTAACTAATTGATTTCACCACATAAGTTATAATAATATTCTATCATGATGAATAAGGAGGAGGTATAGAATGAAAAGTTATCGTAAAGAGCTTTGGTTTCAATTGCCCGAAAGAAGAGGTTTTATAAATATTACACCTCAGGTCATGAACTGTCTTGATGAAAGTGGCATTAAGGAAGGTCTTGTTTTGGTCAATGCCATGCATATCACAGCCTCAGTCTTCATAAATGATGATGAATCAGGACTCCACTCTGACTATGAAAAGTGGCTGGAAAGACTGGCGCCCCATGCGCCTATCTCACAATACCGGCATAATGATACCGGCGAGGACAATGCAGACGCACATTTGAAACGGCAAATCATGGGACGCGAGGTCGTTGTAGCTATAACTGGAGGAAGATTAGATCTTGGCACCTGGGAACAGATCTTTTATGGAGAGTTCGACGGCAGGAGGAAAAAGAGGGTACTGGTAAAGATTATTGGAGAATAGGTAATATTTGCCACAGAGGTCACAGAACACTGAAATTTGAAATTGGAAATTAGGTAATAGTTCACCGGGGGAAATATTTCGACCTGTACAGTTAGACATAACATTACAACTCAATACTATAGCCGAGGCGTCTCGCCTCGGATGTCAGGCAGGATGCCTGACCTATATTCAGTGTTTTCAGTGTCTTCTGTGGTTAAAAAACAAACCACAGAAGACAAAAATAGCTGAACTATTACAAAAAACCTTTGTAACAAGCGATTTTATCTGGTACATTTTATCTGATTAGTCATTAGTATATGGTCGTTAATTTAGATTGGATTTCCATTTTTAAAATGCAATTTATAGCTGATCTCCATATTCATTCGCATTTTTCACGTGCAACAAGCGGGAAATGTAAACCTGAATATCTCAATTACTGGGCACAGCTCAAGGGTATAGGTGTGGTAGGGACAGGAGACTTCACCCATCCCGGTTGGCTGGCTGAATTGAAAGAGAAGCTTGAACCAGCAAATGACGGGCTCTATCGCCTTAAAGATGAATTTGTTAAGAGTATCAAAGAGGGCATGCCTCCTCCCTGTATCTCTGATGTGCGGTTCATCCTACAGTGTGAGATCAGCACTATCTACAAAAAGGGTGATATGACCCGCAAGATCCATCACGTGATATTTATGCCAGATATACAAACCGCGGAAGAGCTGTCCAAGCGGTTGGGAAAGATCGGCAATGTCGCCTCTGATGGCAGGCCTATATTAGGGTTGAATTCCCGCAATCTGCTGGAGATAGTTCTCGAGGTCTCAGAGGAGGCCTTTCTTGTGCCTGCCCATATCTGGACACCCTGGTTCTCCCTTTTCGGCTCTAAGTCAGGATTTGATACGGTTGAGGAATGTTATGAAGATCTCTCTGAACACATCTTTGCCTTAGAGACCGGTCTATCATCTGATCCTCCGATGAATTGGCGTATCTCTGCCCTTGACCGCTATACATTGATCTCAAATTCTGATGCGCATTCCCCTGGCAAGTTGGCCAGGGAGGTGAATCTCTTTGATACGGATCTTTCCTATTATGCTATAAGAGATAGTCTAAAATATAGGAAAGGCTTCCTGGGCACCATTGAATTCTTCCCCCAGGAGGGGAAGTACCATTATGATGGACATCGTAAATGTCAGATCCGCATGTCACCCAAGGAGACCCTTGCGAACAAAGGCCTCTGTCCTGCATGCGGGAAAGAGGTAACGATCGGTGTTATGCACAGGGTTGAATCACTAGCTGATCGTCCAGAAGGGGGGAAACCGGAAAAGACGGATCCCTTCTCCTCTCTGATCTCACTCTCTTCAATCCTCAGTGAGATATTGCAGGTAGGCCCAAATACTGCCAGGGTGCAAAGGAGATATATAGAGCTTCTCTCAAAATTTGGCCCGGAACTGGCCATCCTAAGGGATATCCCCCTGGATCAGTTTAAAAAAGGAGATCCATTACTGGTTGAGGCAATTCGTAAAGTGCGCTCTGGTAATATTTACATAAAGGAGGGATATGATGGTGAGTAGATCGGAAGAGCACACGTCTGAACTCCAGTCACATTCCTTTAGATCGTATGCCGTCTTCTGCTTGAAAAAAAAAATAACACAATCACCTACAGTATGCCTCATTACACACCC
>CAJVYE010000179.1 GCA_913009285.1 uncultured Nitrospirota bacterium
GGATATATGGTTCCATGGTGACTGGGCAAAGGTGGATAAGGATGGTTACTGGTCTCTGCACGGGAGATCAGATGATACTATCAAGGTAGCTGGTAGACGGACTGGACCTGCTGAAATAGAGTCAGCACTGATAGAACACCCGGCTGTATCTGAGGCAGCTGCAGTAGGGGTGCCTCACGAGACCAAGGGTGAGGATATAGTATGTTTTGTGGTTCTCAAAGGCGGTTTTGCTCCAGATGAGGAATTAAGAGAGGAACTAAAGAGACAAGTGCTGAAGACCTTAGGGAAGACCTTCAGGCCCAAGGATGTGAGATTTGTCACAGCCCTTCCAAAGACCCGATCAGCAAAGATTGTCCGAAGGGTTATTCGGGCAAAATACATGGGTGAGGAAGACCTCGGTGACCTGTCATCCATTGAGAATCATTCTGCTATTGATGAGATTGAAAAAGCGGTTTAGGATGCGGTCAAAAATAAAATGCCAAGTTATTTCTGACCCGTCCCTTAGGATTTCAAATTAAACAAACTTGAATTGGTAAGTTTTATTGCCTCCTCAGGTGGAAGATTGTGGCGTGTAGAGTAGACCAGGGCATCACTCTTTTCGTTTAACTGATCGCAATTGTTACAAAAGGGGAACTTTTCAAACTCTTTTTTCTGATGTGCATCTCTGATGGCCCTGTATTTTTCATTGTGGAGTATATCCTCTAAGGAATCCTTCTTTAAATCCCCTAATATCATCCTTCCATCATAGTCCCAGCAGCAGGGAATGACTGTTCCATCCAATTGTATCTGGATAGGTCCCATCTTGGGTCTCCCGCAACTAACCTTGTTGCCATTTACATGCCTGAACATCTTTCCATCACCGAAATTATGGGGTCTCCATATCTCAATAGCATCTGCTATTCCTTCCCATTCTTCCTTAAACATCTCGACTTCATGGGAATTATTATTTAGTATTAAAAAGAAGACATATATCTTAGGATTATCTCTGTTCAGCTTATGACGTAAATTTATAAGGTTCAAGATATTCCTTTTGGTGGTATCAAAAGAGAGACCTCTGTGGATACCCTCATAGACATCTCTGGTTAGACCGTACAAACTGAAACGTATCTCATTAAGGCCGGCATAGATCAATTCCTCTGCCTTTTTTTCATTTAATAGGCAGCCATTGGAGATAAAGTTGACATAGAAGTCGAATTTCTTGACATACTCGATTCTATCTACAATCATGGGATCGGTTAGGGGTTCTCCATATCCTCCAAGGAAGACATTGGTTATACCGTAATCCTTGACCTCGTCTAATATATCCTTAAATAGAATTATATCCATTATTCCCTGTTTTCTCTTCATTTTCTCTCTAGGACACATTATACAGTGAGAATTACACTTGTTTGTTGTCTCAATACGTATTTCTGGATTTGTAAGTTTCATTCAAACATTCTCCTTTGTAACTGTTTAGGCAATTAAAGTAATGCCTAAAAATATTGAAATCAAAAATAAAAGATAAAAAATCAAAAACACAAATCAAAATGTAAAGATTGAAAAATCGTGATGCGTATATGTTAGCGTTATACGTATTTAAAATTATCACCCATCTACTATAATGCATAATGTATAATGGCATTTTAATTCATTTTTGAATTTTAATTTGTCATTTTACTTTTTGATTTTTACATTTTGATTTAGAATCCCTATCCTTTATCATGGCTAAATTATATATAAAACTTTATTTGGCTAAATAGTTACGATTATTACCACATCGGCAACTTAACTATAAATGTAGCGCCTCTCCCTATTTTATTTTTTACCTCAACCATACCTCCATAACGCTCCACTATCCTGTGGACAACTGATAGACCCAGCCCTGTCCCTTTACCTGGTTCCTTTGTGGTATAAAAAGGTTCGAAAATACGGTTGATCTGATCTTCCTTTATCCCAATTCCGGTATCATCTATTTCCACCTCTGTCAGCCTCTCTTTATCCCTTGTTGAGATTGTAAGTCTACCCGTACCATTCATTGCCTCTACAGCATTTTTAATTATATTCATAAATACCTGGGTGATTTCAATAGGATTTATATTTATCATTGATGATGCCTTACAATCCTTAACAAGCTTGATATCTGTAAAGTAAGGAGAGAGTTTCATCAGCTTTAGGGATTCCTCTATCATATCATTCACCTTCACCAAAGATATCTCCTCCTTCTGAACTACTCTCGAATACAGAGAAAGCTTGTCAATAATGGTAGCGATGCGTTTAGAGAGTTTTAATATGTCTTTTGCATACTTTATGGTAATATCTATGTCTTCAGCATCCCGTATTATTTCAGCTGAACCACAGATGCCCTGTAAAGGGTTATTTATCTCGTGAGCAATCCCTGATGCAAGCGTACCTATACCAGCCAGCTTCTCTGATTGGATCAAACGCTGCTCCAATTTTTCTTTCTCTTTTTTTAGTTTATACCCCTCGATGACCTTTGAGATAGTCCCTGGAAGTATCTTTAGATAGTTTGTAGACTTGATTATATAATCTTGTGCACCTTGCTTTATAGACTCTACAGCGACCATCTCATCACCCTGCCCGGTAACCATGATTACAGGAATATCATAACCCTCTTTTCTTATGTCTTTTAATATCTTCAGGCCATTTCTCTTTGGTAAATTATAATCGAGAAGCACCACACTGTAGACCCCTTTAGATAATTTGTTTAGACACTCCTCCACATTTGTAGCTGTATCAATATTGAAGTTAGAATTATGTCTTTTTATTACCCTTTTTGTCAATATAATATCGTCTGGATCATCTTCAACTAACATAATATTTAAGGGCCTTTTTTCCATAATACCCCTCCTCTTCCAGGAACCATATCGATTAATATATAATTGGTGGTGTATTTGTCAGAACCCAGTAGAGTTCTATATTTTTAACCACATCGATAAATTTATCAAACTCTACTGGCTTCATTATGTAACTATTTACCCCAAGATCATAACTCCTGATTATATCTTCATCCCTCCTGGATGTTGTAAGTATTACTACGGGTATCAGTTTAAGCCTTCGATCGTTCTTTACCTGTTTTAATACCTCAATCCCATTAATCTTTGGCAGTTTTATATCTAACAGGATAAGCCCTGGTATCGGTGCCTTTTTCTTTTCTATATAATTTTCCCTATGAAACAGATAATTGAGCGCCTCCTCACCATCCCGTACTACATGCATACTATTCGATATTTTTCCCCGCCTCAATGCCATTATAGTCAACTCTACATCATCAATATTATCTTCAACTAGTAATATTTCTATAGGTACCGCATCTGTTTCCATTTTCTCTCCTATTTTCTCGTTTCCAGAACGTTTATGTAACAAAAGCTCCTGCTTTGATTATAGAAGCAGAGCTTCTTAGCCAAACGCATTGCTAAGCAGGAGCTTAGCAACGAGAGGCTAAAATCAATAATATAATACCTAAAGTGAACTAAAGTCAGATACCTCCAGCAAAGCTGGAGGCTTGAATATGTGAACCGCTCAAAGCGGATTAAAAACCATGAGCCACCTAAAGGTGGCCGCTACTATTCAAACATGCGTAACTGATCGAGTCTTCGATCC
>CAJVYE010000180.1 GCA_913009285.1 uncultured Nitrospirota bacterium
ATGAGGGCATCAGTCACTATATTTTGATTAAGATATTGATGCATCTATGCGAGGATAATTATATCAATCAAAAGATATCATGTCAAGATTTTTTTTCGACTTATTGTGATTTAGACAGTGAAAAAAAGGTAATTGTTTAGCCAAATATGTGGATTAAAAAAGAAAATCCCAAGATTTCACAGATTTAAAAATTTATCCCCATCTCAGATTTGGTTTACGTGCAGCTCTTACCTCGTCCAACCTCCCGACCTTTGTGCTGGATGGGGCATGGTGAAGTGATTCAGGGTCATCCTCTGCCCTTTTGGCAATATCGATCATCGCCTCAATGAATCTGTCCAGTGTCTCCCTGGATTCGGTCTCTGTCGGCTCTATCATCATGGCACCCTTCACTATAATTGGAAAATAGATTGTTGGGGGATGAAACCCGTAATCGATCAATGCCTTGGCAATATCCAATGTAGTAACTCCATGTTTGCCCTGTATCTTATCAGAGAGTACACATTCATGCATGCAATGCCTATTATAGGGTATATTGTAGAAATCCTTTAGCCGATTACGGATATAGTTTGCATTGATGACCGCAACCTCACTTACCCTCTTTAACCCATCTGCCCCCATTGTCCTTATATAGGCATATGCCTTGATCAAGACATTGATGTTGCCGTAAAAGGCCTTTACCTTCCCTATAGAATGCGGGACATTGTAATTCAGTTTATAGTTATCACCATTTTTCTTGATCTCAGGTACTGGTAGAAAGTCAGAAAGCACCTCTTTTATCCCAATAGGGCCTGCCCCTGGTCCGCCCCCGCCATGAGGTGTGGAAGAGGTATTATGAAGATTGAAATGCAGGACATCTATCCCCATGTCTCCTAGCTTGGCAATCCCCATCAGGGCATTGAGGTTTGCCCCATCACAGTAGACAAGCCCTCCCTTATCATGTACGATACTGGTTATCTCTAATATGTCTTTTTCAAAGAGTCCGAGGGTATTGGGGTTGGTTAACATCAGTGCAGCTACGTCTTCATCCATTATATGTTTCAATTCCTTTGGATCGATAAGGCCTCTTTTATCAGATTTTATCTCTATTACTTGATAACCGCATAACGAGACACTCGCCGGATTTGTACCATGAGCCGAGTCCGGGAGGATTACCTTTTTTTTAGGATCGCCTTTTAAGGTATGGTAGGCACGTATCATAAGCATCCCTGTAAGCTCACCATGTGCACCTGCTGCAGGTTGGAGGGAGATCTTATCCATACCGCTTATCTCTGCAAGATATAACTCCAATTCATACATCAACTTCAGTATCCCCTGTGATATCTCTGTGGGCTGATACGGGTGGATAATTGTAAAACCAGGGAGTCTTGCTACCTCCTCATTGATCTTGGGGTTATATTTCATGGTACAGGATCCTAAAGGATAGAATACATGATCAACATTGTAATTTAATCGTGAGAGTCTGGTGAAATGGCGGACTACATCGACCTCGCTTACCTCCGGGAATCCGGCTATATCTTCACGTAGCATCTCTTCAGGGAGGATATCTTTGATATCAGTCTCCGGCACATCAATATCAGGGAGTGAATAGGCACTTCTCCCCTCTGAACTTATTTCGAATATAAGAGGTTCATTAAAAATCATATTACCTCTTGTAATGTATCACATAATAAATCTATTTCATCCTTTGTGTTATTCTCAGTGAAACACATTAGCAGAGAATTTTTCATCTCTGGATAGAATGGTTTGAGATTGAGGCCTCCTATGATCCCTTTTTCCATCAATTTTTTGTTTATCCTATCCGGTGATTCCGGGGTCTCCAGGACAAATTCATTGAAGGTGGAACGCTTAAACCTTACCCTAAAACCGTTGAGATTGGAGAGTTTATTCTTTGCATAATTTGTCTTTTGTACATTCAGGTATGCAACCTTCTTTATCCCCTCTCTTCCCATAGTTGATAGGTAGATTGTGACAGCAAGGGCACAGAGCGCTTCATTGCTACATATGTTGGATGTTGCCTTTTCTCTCCTGATATGTTGCTCCCTGGTGGCAAGGGTTAATACATAGCCCCTTTTGCCATTAAGGTCAACTGTTTCACCTACCAGCCTCCCTGGTATATTTCTTATAAATTTCTCCTTTGTGGTAAAGAATCCTATATAAGGTCCCCCATAGGAAAGGGGATTTCCAAATGATTGTCCCTCTCCAGTAACAATATCTGCACCGAAATCACCGGGAGGTCTGAGAATACCAAGGGACATTGGCTCCACAACACTTATTATAAGAAGTCCTTCCTTTTCATGTACGATCTCTTCTGCTACCTTAATATCCTCTATACATCCAAAGAAATTTGGATTCTGAAGAACTACAGCAGAGGTCTTTTCAGAGATATTATCTCTGATCCAGTTGAGATCAGTTACACCTTCCTCTGTAAAGGGGGCCTCCTTGATATCTATCCCAAAATTTTTGACATAGGTCTTAACCACTCTTCTATACTCTGGATGGACTCCGGCCGAGATAATGATCCCGTCGCGCTTATTAATCCTCATGGCCATTATCACACCTTCTGCCAATGCCGATGCTCCATCATACATAGAGGCATTGGCTACCTCCATGCCCATAAGAAGAGATATAAGGGATTGGAATTCATAGATCCACTGGAGTGTACCCTGACTTATCTCAGGCTGATATGGGGTATAAGGAGTAGAAAATTCTGAGCGGGAGATAAGATGATTTACAACACTCGGTATAAAGTGGTTATATGCCCCGCCTCCCAAGAATGAGATATAGTTACCAAGGGTGCCATTGCGATCGCTCAAGCCCTTCATATGCAAAGACAGCTCACTCTCAGACATAACACCAGGAAGATCCAACCTCTCCTTGAGACGAAGCCCTTCAGGGATTGAGGAGAAGAGTTCTTCCGGAGAATCTACTCCTATATCCTTTAGCATCCCTTTGCAATCTTTCTTGGTATTCGGTATATAACGCAATTATCCCTCTTTTACTCCTCAATACCTTCTATATGTGCCACATAGTCATCATGCGAAATGAGCTGCTTTACCTCTTCCATATTGCTGATAGATATCTCAAGTATCCATCCTTTATCATATGGGTTTGAGTTTGCTAACTCTGGATTGGTTTCAAGTTCATGGTTTACCCCCACAACTTCACCTGTGAGTGGGGAATAGAGGTCAGCCACGGTCTTAACCGATTCGATTACGCCAAAAGGTTCCATATGCTCCACCTCTGTTCCTACAGATGGGAGTTCAACAAAGACTATGTCACCCAGCTCTTGCTGGGCATATTCTGTGATTCCAACCACCGCCTTACCATTCTCTATCCTTATCCATTCATGTTCTTTAGTATACAAGAGATCTTCAGGAAAATCCATTTTCTTCCCTAGATCGGAAGAGCGTCGTGTAGGGAAAGAGTGTAGATCTCGGTGGTCGCCGTATCATTAAAAAAAAAAAAATAATCAAAATTAACCAGCTTTCTCTTTCAAAAGAGTCGTAAGTCGTAAGTGTCGAATTAACACGTGACATCAATATCATCCGCGAA
>CAJVYE010000181.1 GCA_913009285.1 uncultured Nitrospirota bacterium
ATACTGCATATCAAGTTATTTGTCAAGCCATTACCCTAACCCCACGGACAAGTTTTCGGTAATTCAAAGGCTGTATTTGTTCCCACTCTTTTACTGCTATATACAGTATATCTTGTGGTGATTAATCTTGATTTTGGCTTTTTTAGCGTGGAAGGCACATGGGGTACATCTACTGGCTCGCCTGGTTACTATGGTAAGGACTACCGTTGGGATGATGCTGGGACTGGCTGAGTAAAAAATATTACTCTCTGTGCCTATGTGTCTCTACGGGAATTAATGCCGAAGGGGGGATTCGAACCCCCACACCCTTGCGGATACTAGACCCTGAATCTAGCGCGTCTGCCAGTTCCGCCACTTCGGCATATCAAGCTATGGGACGGGTCAGAAATAACTTGGAATTTTCGCATCTCATCTTCAGTCCATCTTCGATCGATCCTCAATCGCAAAATCCTCGATATAGCACTGCTATTGCTGCGGTTTTGCTCAATCGTATCGACCAAACCTGACCTAAATCTGAGCGCGAAAAAATGCCAAGTTATTTCTGACCCGTCCCTATGAATCAACCACACTCTGCATTTCTTTTAGAGTTATATGATCCTTCACAATGAAGAATAGTCCAAGTGCTATTATTATTCCCATATTTGTAAACCATGCAACTATGCCGAATCCTGCGGCTACAGGCTCTGATACTTTATAGATCTCATGCAACCCCACGACACATGCCGAATGATAGGAACCTATAAAACCAGGAGTGGGAAGAATGGCTATAAATATGCATATAATTACTACTAATACTATTAACGATACTAATGGAAGATGACTTAGATCCATGGCGAGGTACAATGGATAATAACTTAATGTGTTAACTATCCATAACCCTATAGAAAGAATCGATACAATTATAAGCCCTTTAATATCTTTTAATATCTTCAATCCTTCTGTAAAGGAGCTTATAAATCTTATGATCTTGAATCTGATCCCATCTGATAGAGGTCTTATTAATAATCTTATGAATTTCATTACCTGAGGGTTATAATAAATGAGGAGATAAGAGAATAGGATGATTAAGGCACATCCCCCAAGACTTAGCCATCCGAATTTCATTATGATCCCAATAAGCCTTCCATTCTCAACGTCTGTTGAATTTACAAGGATATCTGACTTAAATAGGAGTACCCCACCTAACATTAATAATATAAGGGCCATATCAAAGAGTCTCTCTATAAATATTGTGGCAAAGGATGCACTAAAACCGATATTCTCTTTCTTGCCTAAGAGATATGCGCGAATAAATTCCCCTGCCCGTGCAGGAAGCATATTACCCATAAACCCGATCATTAGAGGGGAGAAAAGATTAGTTGTTCTGACCTCTTTTACTGATCTAATAAGATACCCCCACCTGATGGCCCTTAAAATGAAACTTAATATTATTAAGAATAGAGCAAACAATATATAGATATAATGTATAGAGGATAATGCATCTTTTAATTTTATGAAAGATACATTTCTAAATGTATAGTAGAGGGCCCCAATCGCTATTAATAGACCTATTGCAAGATTTCTTTTTTTGGTCATATTGTTATTTTAAGTGTTTCCCCATTCTGAGTATTTCCTCTATAAATCCCGATTTTCATTCCCCTTTGTGCTGACTTATCAGCATGAGTGAACCCTTAAGATATCTTTCGCCCTCTTCACATCTTGTCCTATCTGTTCCACTAATTCCTGAGCAGATTTAAAGGCGATTTCCTCCCTGATCCGTCCGATAAAGGCTATTTCTATCTCCTTCCCATATATATCCTTATTAAAATCAAATATATGAACTTCCACGCTTAGGGAATCTCTATTAAAGGTTGGGTTAAATCCTACATTGGCAATACCATCATAATATATTCCTTCGTTTACAACCCTAACACCATATACACCAGTATGTGGAATCAATTCATGGTGGACATCTATATTTGCAGTAGGATAACCTATCACTGTCCCCTTTTTATGACCATCGATTACCTTCCCCTTAATAGAATAAGTCCTTCCCAGAAACAATGATGCCTGTTCGATCTTTCCATCCTCGATCAACTCCCGTATCAGTGAGCTGCTAACCAGATTCACATCTATCTTTACAGGATCAACTACATTAACCTTGAAACCAAACTCATTCCCCATCTTTTTAAGATATGCTATGGTTCCCTCCCTCCCTCTTCCAAATGTATAATCATACCCTACAAAGATCTCCTTGGCTCTTACCTTCTTATAAAGGATATTCTTTGCAAAGTCCCGTGGGTGTTGATCTGCGAATCTCCTGTTGAAGTCCGCACATATCACCATATCTATCCCTGCTTCCTGTATAAGTTCCATCTTCTTATGGAAGGAGGTAAGGAGAGGAGGACATCTATCAGGGGCTATTATCTTTAAGGGATGCGGTTCGAATGTAAATACGACACTTGTTCCATCTATCTCTTTAGAGCGCAGGGTTACATTCCTGAAGATAGCCTGATGTCCCACATGGACACCATCGAAATTGCCTAGTGTCAATACTGGATTCTTTATCTCTTCTCTTATGTTCCTTGATCCCCTGATTATTTTCATTGAATATCCTAAATTTACAAGTGGTCATCTATGGTAAGGGTTGAATTTAAAGAGACAGTAATACTGACTCTACTGCAAAAGCCCCTAAATTGGTAGCCGCAGGCTAAAGCCTGCGGCTACCCTGTTTTTGAGGTTTTTGCAATAAAGTCAATATTGATTATTAAGCTGGAGTAATTGTATTTATATAATAACTATTTATAATCAAATCATTATCCTTATCATCTTCTTTTTCTATATATAAATATTTATCTGGATTATTTAAAAAATCGGACAGGCGGGATTTTTCTTCTGGCATTTCCACAACAAACATCCCTGTAACTATCTCTCCATTTGAGAGGGTTATTTTAGCTTTTTGTTTCTTACCCATGGTAAGTTCAACTTCTAAGCGGTCCCTCTCTACTAAGATTACCTTTATAACATTATATTTATTAATCAATATGATGGAATTATCATTTTTGAGCTCTATAGGGAAAAAATCCTTTCCAGAGTTAAACATATCCTTTACCATCTCTCTGCCATGATGAATCGGTGAATATTCACTCAAGAATATATTCCCCTCGATTAAGCTATTATCGATTATAGAGAGTGTAACAGGCATCCTTACCTTTTCCATCTTTTCCTCTTCATCTATGATCTCTTTTTCTTCTAAGGAGGTTACCTTTACAACAAAAGATTTGTTAATGAAGTTAATACAATTATCATCTTTAAGTTCTGTAGGGAAAAAATCCTCTCCAGAGTTAAACATATCCTTTGACAATTCTCCACCCTGATGAAGTGCTGAGAATTTACTCAAAAAGATATTACCATTAATTACACTACTATTACTCATATGGAAAGCCTGTTTAAAAGTATTCCATAATATATGGGTTAAAAAGTCTTATAGCCTTGATCTGTGCTTAAAAATTGGTTTCACAGCTATACTTATAGTACTCCAGCTAAGAGATTTTGGGTTTTGGGCGT
>CAJVYE010000182.1 GCA_913009285.1 uncultured Nitrospirota bacterium
TGGAGGATAGGTAAAACACTGATATAAATATTCGTTAAATACTCGTAGTAGATTTTATTTTTTTTTTTAATGATACGGCGACCACCGAGATCTACACTCTTTCCCTACACGACGCTCTTCCGATCTGATTCGGGTGAAATACTAATAGATAGCAAAAAGGTAAATGATATCCCTCCGGCAGATAGGGATGTGGCAATGGTCTTTCAGAGTTATGCTTTGTACCCTCACATGACCGTATTTAACAACATTGCTGTTAATCTCAGACTCAGAAAGGTCAAAAAAGAGGAGTTTACAAGACTGGTTCTTAAGACAAGTAAAACCCTTGGTATCTCTGATCTGCTGGACAGAAGACCCAAGGCATTAAGTGGGGGACAGCGTCAAAGGGTAGCCCTGGCGCGTGCGATTATTAGAAATCCAAAGGTATTCCTACTTGATGAACCCCTGAGTAATCTTGACGCAGCCTTAAGGGAGAAGACACGGGGTGAGTTGAAACTACTCTTTTCTCAATTAGGGGCAACTGTTGTTTATGTAACACATGATCAGGTAGAAGCAATGACCATGTCGCACAGGATAGTTGTACTAAAAGATGGTGTTATACAGCAGATCGGTACACCGCACGAAATCTACAATGTACCAATAAATACATTTGTAGCAACCTTTATTGGAAGCCCCAAGATGAATCTTATTCATGGAAATATAGAAGATGATAATATTCTCTATGCTTTGAATAAGATACCTATATTTATATTACCCAGGAAAGATATGCTTCAAAAATACATTGGCAATGACGTTATAGTAGGGTTAAGACCGGAGGATATTTCTATCACCTCTATATCACGTGATGAAAGATATAATGCTCAAATTGTCTTATGTGAACTAATTGGACAACAGACAATAGTAACACTCCATATAAACGGTCTGGAATTGAAGGTTATTACCCCTTCGTCTTTTGATGCTACTGAAAAATCGGTTGGAATAAAAATAGATACATCACATATTCATCTCTTCGATCCTTTGTCGGGTAAGAAGATTTATTAACCTGGAAAAACCCGTCCCTTACTTCCATTTGTATTGTTCATCCACATGGCTGTGGAGTGTGAAAGGTGTGATACATTCTTTAATGGACGCACCGACAACCTTAATATTATTTATATCTGCCTCACCGAGTCCTCTTTCTGCACAATAATAGAGATATCCCACCTTCAAAAAGTCAATGCCCATGACCTCACAGGCTATCCTGTCTGAGGCAAGGGGATCTGTGCTGGCGATAGCAATGCCAACTTGAATGGGATCACCAGAAGTTGGCCCATTCCCCTGCATACCTACAAGGCCATCAATGACAGAGAGGTCTGGCAATACCTGTTCTGCAAGTCTAACTATATTCAAATTTGTCTGTCTTAAATTTTGATGCACCTTTACTTTATCAAAATGAAGCACACTTCCCATGGCCATATTCTTTATTGAGAGTGTTACTACGACTGTGTCATGGGTCTTGAGCTTGGCTGCAGATATGAGGTAATTACCTTTATCAAGGAGTAGACCGGAGACCCTTACATTGAAAGCCCTTCCACTTGAATCAATAATAGGGATGGATTTATAAGGTCCTTGATTGAGGTCCATCAATTCAACATCGTATTTATCGAGGAGGCTATTGTAACCAAAATTTTTAAAGCCATCCTGTGTATCACCTACGGCTGCCTCAGCAACAATAACTCTCTTTTTATAAAACTCCTTTAAGAAATCCAGTATTCCCTTCATCTGATCTACATGGCTTGCGGCAAGCTGGATTGATGTGGATACAAAGTTTGGTTTGATTACTACTTGCTTTTCACCGATGCCCTTTTTGACACCCTCTGCAATAAGCTCAAGGGATTTTCTAATATTGTCCCTTCTGCTTTCACCTTTTATAATAGAAACCTTCGACATAATAGCGTAGTATTAAACCCCAAAAATGCAATTGAAACCGTCATAATGCTTGAAATCTGCACCACAGACGGCGTTGCCTTTGGCATATTCTAACGATGCGGCCCCCTCACCCTAACCTTCTCCCCCAAGGGGAGAGGGGATTGCAAGATACATTTTATTACCACCTCTCCCCCAAGGAGAGAGGGGATTGCAAGATGCCTTTTATTACCTCCTCTCCCCCACGGGGAGAGGATTGAGGTGAGGGGGATCAGGAAAGTTTTCGAGCTACGCAATTGGAACAATAGAATTTTGGGTTAAAAGCCGGCGGTAGGATTCGAACCTACGACCTACTGATTACGAATCAGTTGCTCTACCCCTGAGCTACGCCGGCATCTTATAATTCTCCCTTTTGGCAAAAAGCATAAAAAGGATTATCATCCAGACAAGATTGGCTCCAATGGCACTTATCCATAGGAACCAGTCTAATATATCTATAATAGCAAAGACTATAATTATATAAACAAAGTCCCTGTTTATAAGTTTAGCTATGATCCCCTCTACACCATATTCCCTCTTCTCTACTGCTGAAAGAGATGAAGAAGTATCACTCCCGCTGTCCACAACTGTCATATTATAAAGTAATATAAAAAATATAAAGAGTGCCCCTATGATGGCAAGTGCCCCTAAGATCAATATATATTCTTCCCCTATCTTCCTGTATACACCAATGGTTATCCCACAAAAGATGGCCAGGTGTACAACATTATCACCAATTATATCGAGGAGGCTCCCATATTTTGACTCCTGATACCTCAGTCTCGCGATCTCTCCATCAGTGCAATCGAGAATCGTAGATATGAGAAATATAAAACTACCGAGAATCGCATGACTGTACTCTCCTGTAGAAAGAAAAAAGGCAGCAGCGAGTCCAATCAGTATACTAATAACTGTAATATGATTAGGTGTAACAGGTGTCTTTATGAGAAGCCTGGTGATAAGGATAGAGATTTTCCTGTTAATGACCCTCTCCAAAAATCCTTCATCAGGATTTGTAAGGGTGGCATATAACCACCTTTTTGCCTTACTAATATCTGATTTACTACTTATTCGGAATATGAACCCGTCAGAGTTATTATAGGTCTTCAACATATTCTTCTCTGCTAATGCCTTGATCCCGTCATCGAAACTAAATCTATTATCCCCTGATGATTTTTCCATAACCGCGAACAGATAAGGGGTACACAGGCATATGCCTGTATCAGCAATACGAACAGCCTTATCATTACTATTCAAAGGATACTCTAGTAAGGAATGGAGGAATTTATGATCAAAGAGACAATGGGATGTTATCAAAAGAAAATCTTTTCTTATCTCATCCTTTAACAGCAAAAACACCTCTTTTCCCATTACCACATTTAGGGCTTTCGAACTTATTTTTTCGCAGGCCCTAATCCATTTTATTTTGCTTTTTAATCTCTTATCTCCCATGAAGGACTCATAGAGTTTTTTTTCCGTATCTCCCTCAACGATCCATATCTCCTCTATGCCGGCCTTCTGTGAAGATAAAACTGCACGTTTAATCAAAGATAGCCCTGAGATCGGAAGAGCGTCGTGTAGGGAAAGAGTGTAAATCTCGGTGG
>CAJVYE010000183.1 GCA_913009285.1 uncultured Nitrospirota bacterium
CCATAGAGGTGATATCTGTACCATCGATTCTATAAGAGATAAAAAGATGCTATAGATTTTCAGATAATAGATTACACAAGGCTAGAAGGATAAATCCATGGTAGCCGCAGGCTTTAGCCTGCGTATGCTGAGTAGTACGGTGTCGAGGATTTCGACTGATAACGCAGTGTAATTTATTATATGGCAATCTATATGAAAAAGGATCGTATTCTAAAAAAAATATATTTAGGGATCCGTAAGGCAACCTTATCTATTCCAGCCATCCTATATCTCTCGGGAAATAATGGAATTCCTCAAAAGGGCCTTGTAAAAAGGATATTGGTTGTCTCATTTGACAGGATAGGAGATACTGTTTTAGCAATCCCGGTATTCAAGGCGCTTAAAAAGGGATTCCATGAAGCCCAAATTACATTTTTGCATCGTCCGGTAACAAAAGACCTGGTGAAACAGATCCCCTATATTAATAAAACTATCCTTTGCATCAAAAAACAAGGATTAGACATCTCTCAGATCAGAAGACTCAGAGAGGAAAATTTTGATCTTGCCATTGACTTAAACAGTGATTACAGGATAGGGAGCGCATTACTTATTTCCCTAAGCGGGGCAAGATTTAAGGTTGGATATGATATAGGAGGAAGGGGGTTTGGATTTAATTATAAGGTAAAACCAAAAGAAGAGAAAAGACATCAGGTAGATATCTTACTCGATATCATAGCACCTCTTAATATAGATATAAGTGATAGGATTCCTGAGTTACACGTGCTCGACCAAGACAAAGAAAGAATAACAGAATTACTAAGAAAAGAGGGTGTATTGAATACAGATATCCTGGTGTCTATAGCCCCCGGTGGATACTATCCAAGTCAGTGCTGGTATCCTAAAAGATTTGCAGAGACAGCAGATATTATAAGTGATAGGTACAATGCAAAGATTGTTATAGTGGGAGACAAGAATATGGCCGTAATATATAAGGAGATGGTCTCAGCCATGAAGACGGATTCCATAGATATGGTTAATAGATTAAGCCTGGGAGAACTCTCTGCTCTTTTCAAAAGATGTAAGATAGTACTATGTAACAGCTCTGGACCCCTCCATATAGCAGCAGCGGTTAATACCCCCACTGTATCGATGATGGGACCCACCGTCCCCTGGCAGTGGTGGCCATTAGGGAATAATCATATAGTACTGAGAAATGATATCAGCTGTAGTCCCTGTAATAGAGGGGCCTGTAAAGGCCACGAATGCATGAAAGGAATAACTGTTAAGGAAGTATTAGATGCAATTAAGAGACAATTTGAAATGGGATGAAGAGTATAAAGATCCATGGTTAGTTTACTGATCTCCAGTGATTTTCCCCCTATCCCGGGTGGACAGTCAAAATATCTATATAATATATGGAATAATCTTCCGAAAGATAAGATTTATATCCTGGCACCAAAGGTTTGGGGCTTTGAAAGGATAGACTCTCAAAATGACTTCCATATTAAACGAGTAAGTTTACCAATCGGGGATGGATTCATAGTAAAGATTATTAAGTCATTTCTAATATTGTTTCATGCTATCAAGATTATTATATCAAACAAAGTTGATGCAATACATTGTGGCCAGGCATTTTCAGCAGGATTTGCTGGTTATCTTTGTTACTTGATATTTGGAATTCCCTATATTACTTATGTCCATGGCGCTGATTTTTTGGAATTTAAGGATAAAATTATCTTTGGAAATATTTTACACAGAATCTTAAGAGATTCCAGAAAGGTTATTGTTAACAGCGGGTTTACCAGAGAGGCTATTTTAAGAGATAATATTAAACCTGAAGATATAATAGTGATTACTCCACCAGTAGATCCTACTCTATTTAGGTGTAGTATAGAGGATATTATCAAGCTTAGAGAAAGACTTGATCTAAATGACAAAAAGGTCCTTTTAACGGTTTCCAGATTGGTAGAAAGAAAGGGGCACGATTACATCTTAAAATCTTTACCAGGGATAATAAAAAATATCCCGAACCTTAAATATCTAATTGTGGGTGAGGGTAATTACAGGAAGGTTTTAGAGAAAATGGTAGAGGAATTGAATTTAAAGAAACATGTCTCCTTTATCGGCTTTGTTTCTGATGAAGAGCTCCCAAAATACTATATGTTATGTGATCTTTTTGTGATGGTAAGCAGGGAAATAATAGAACGTGGGGATGTAGAGGGATTTGGGATAGTCTATTTAGAGGCTAATGCCGCTGGAAAGGCTGTTGTAGCTGGAAGATCTGGAAGGGTGGCAGATGCGGTTAAGGATGGGGTAAATGGTATATTAGTAGACCCCTTAAATATTGGAAAGATAGCAGAGGGGATAACAAGGCTTCTAGTGGATAATCAATTTAGAGAAGATTTGGGCAGAAGAGGTTATGAGAGAGTATTAACCATGTTTGACAGTAAGGTACAGGCTGATAAGCTCTTTAAAGAAACTTTTTAGGTATAGATTTTCATATAATAAATTACACTGCATTATCAGTCGAAATCCTCGATGACGTACTACTCAGGACGACTTACCCGGGTTTCTCCTTCTATCCTTGTGTGATTTATTATCTGAAAATCTATTGGTAAGAGATTTATACCTTCAGGGGGGATATTGGAATCTTGTCTTTAATAATCCTTATATTCTGTATTGTCGATTTCATCTTCTTTTATCCTCTTTCTGTCTTTGGCGAGGATAATGAGAAGGATATCGTACTGACCGAACCTATCGTTATAACCCCATCACGTTTGAGAGAGCCACTCAGTAGTGTATCAAGTTCCCTCACTGTAATCAGTCATGAAGAAATAGAGGAACAACAAGCGGTTACCGCTGAGGAGGTTTTGAGAAATATCATAGGTGTAGATATCCATAGGTCAGGTACCATAGGTGAGCAGACAAAGGTCAGGATACGGGGGGCAGAGAATAATCAGATACTTATCCTGATTGATGGGGTAAGTGTAAACTCTACATGGACAGGTAATTACGATTTTGCAGACCTTATGGTGGATAACATAGAGCGGATAGAGATACTAAGGGGTAATCAGAGTGCTCTCTATGGTTCAGAGGCAATAGGCGGGGTGATCAATATCATCACCAGGCAAGGAAAGGGTAAAAAGAGATTCTCATTTCATACTGAAGGGGGTAACTTTGGTACCTTTCATAGAGGAGGAGAGGTATCAGGGGGTACGAAAAAGATCGATTATGCCCTCACCCTTTCAAGGACAGAGTCAGAAGGTCAATTCAAGAGAGATGCTTATAAAAACATCACATTTTCAGGACAGACCGGGATTAAACCTGCTGAGTTGGTATCGCTAAGATATATAACCCGATATTATAATTCAGAAAAGGAGCTTCCAATAAATTTTGAGCCAGAAAATAAAGGGATCCGTCTGGTCTTTGATGAAAACCTTTCTCTCGAAAAGGAATTTCTGTTAAATAGTGAGATCGGAAGAGCGTCGTGTAGGGAAAGAGTGTAGATCTCGGTGGTCGCCGGATCATTAAAAAAAAAAAGAAATAAAGAAAAAATACAGAAGAT
>CAJVYE010000184.1 GCA_913009285.1 uncultured Nitrospirota bacterium
AATTTTAATCCTTAAAAAGCATAATACGTTACCACGGATATTCACGGATTTACACTGAGATTTATTAATGGAACTTCATCGTGAGATAAAGTCCTATTAATAAATTCCAGTGATATTCCGTGTCTTTCCGTGGTGAACTATTACGATAACACAAATTTCCAATTTCCAATTTCGAACCGTGAACGGTTACTTTATTTTAAGTCACCTTCAATCTCCGATTGACAATCACTACAGTAGTGTGTAAAGGGAAGTATCTCAAGCCTCTTTTTGCTTATCTTCTTCTCACACCCATCACAGATCCCATAGGTTCCATTATCGATCTTGAGAAGGGCCTGTTCGATATTCTTTAGTTCCTCTCTTTCACGGCTGCTTATGATAAAGACCATCTCGCGATTCTCAGAGGTTGTTGCACGATCAACATCATCACCACGATCAACCTCTGAGATATTTCTCTCCTTCTCTTTTGAGGAAGATATCATCTTCAGAAGTTCCTCTCTCCTTTTAATAAGTTTCTTTTTTAGATTTAACAATCCTTTTTGCTTAGGCATTTGATCTATCTCCTATTGAAATTATAGTATCACCAGCTTTCCTTCGAGATTAAAACTGGGTGATTTTCTTTGCGTTAATATATCTTTAGCCTTATCTAAGGTCGATGTGGCAATTATAGGTAAAGCGATAGTAGCGTCTGAATGGAGAGATATGCTCATAGCGCCCTTCGAGATCTTACCCCAGGATTGTGCCTCTTTAAAGGTGCAACCGCTCAGCCCACCCCAGTGAGGGGCGTCGGTAGTGATTTGAATTGCATACTTATGCCCCTTTGATGGGCAGTTATTAAAAAATGCGGTTACTATCTCTGTTTGCTGAATAAAGTTTTTGGGTGTACCTCCTCCTATATAGATAACCCCGGTAGTTTTTGCTTTTCCTGCTATGTCCGTTGTTTCGAGCAAATCAGTGAGTACATCAAAGGTAAAGTCATAGATTCCATTCCTTACCCCTGTTGCCACGGCTATACCTATAGAGCTATCCCCGATTGCAGGACAATATATTGGAATTTTTGCTTTGTAAGCAGATGTTAATATACCCTCAGTCTTACCACTATCATTCAGCTTCTCCCCGAGCAGATAAAAGAACTCCCTGGTAGTTATAGGACATCTATCCTTTATTGTTGCAGCCCAATCCATAATAAATTCATCTGTTTTTCTGAATTCCTCTTCTGATGCAAACACATCATATATCCTATCAATCCCTTTATTAAATAGCTCTATATCATCTACTATTTCACTTCCCTGATAATGGAATCTTCCAAGGGTTTCATGACAGTCGTGAAAGAGATTTGCACCAGTAGATACAAGGCAGTCTATCATCCTCTTCTCTATTAGAAAAGATATTATTTTCCGCATTCCTGCTGGTACCATCGCACCTGCCAAACCAAAGAATATAGTTGTATCATCCGCTAACATATTTACCCATATATCCCTTGCTAATGCGAGATTTCGTCCCTGAAAGGCAGTATTTCCCATATTATCTACCAGCCTATCAACGGTAGAGCCATCTTCTATACCTTCCGGGATAATCTGTTTGTGCAGCAAATCTTTCATGTTCTCAGCCTTTCTCATTCTAAAAAAAATATTATTATATCACTTTGAGATGTAAAATCCACAAAAAAAATCAGAACAGGAATATTGCTGCTGCAACTACTGTAGTATATCCACCATTTTTGACTACTGAGGATTGACACTGGTTGCTAGTTCTTACTATCTTGTCACTGATCTTGTAAACCTCCTTTTTTTCATCCCAGCTTTTATCTTCATCAAATTCTATACCGAGGGTGGAAGCGAGCATAGCTGCTGCCAGATCCTCAGCATAATCTCCTGCTATCTTTTCAGTCTCTCCATATGCATTGTGTTCGCTCAAGTACCCATATGCATTTTTATCTGTAGGAATAGCACATCCGATAGATGCTGCTATAAGACGGTGTGGTTCGTTACTGCTACATTTTGATATTACACAATGGGAAATCATGCCAGGGACAAGTTTTTTCAATCCTTCATTCCTGCTGATTATCCTGCACTTTGGAGGTAGTATACTTGAAACACGAACAAGGTTACACTTTTCTATCCCTGCATCGCGAAGGGCGAGCTCAAAGGATCGAAGTTCTTCTTTCTGGAATCCTACTCCTTTTGTAAAGAATATCTGTTTGGGCACAAGAATCATTTTTACTTACACCTCCATAAAATAGGGTCTATGTTTTAGGTTGTAGGATCTAGGCTGTGGGCAGTGAGAAGTGATTACTGCTTACTTCTTACCCCTCCACCCTAGACCCTAGACCCTATATCCAAAATATCTATTAGTAATTGGTAATCTCCTATCCTTTCCGAATGCCTTAGGTGTTATCTTAATACCTGGTGGGGCCTGTCTCCTCTTATACTCATTCCTATCCACCATCCTAACAACATTCTCTACAATCTCTTTATTATAACCCATGGATACTATCGTTTCTATACTCTTATCTTGTTCTATATAGGTCTTGAGAATAGAGTCTAATACAGGATATGAAGGAAGTGTATCCACATCTTTCTGTTCTGGTCTCAATTCAGCAGAAGGCTCCTTCTCTATAATGCTTATAGGGATGATATCTTTTTCCTCCAGAGAATTTCTGTATTTAGACAGCTCATAGACCATAGTTTTCGGTACATCTTTTATCACAGCGAATCCTCCAGCCATATCACCGTAAAGGGTGCAGTATCCTGTACTGGTCTCACTCTTATTTCCTGTGGTGAGCACCATCCAGCCGAACTTATTTGAGAACGCCATAAGGAGATTCCCCCTGATCCTCGCCTGAAGATTCTCCTCTGCAATACCCTCTTTAACCTCTGACAGCAGTCCCTTGAAGGTCTCTTCCAGTATTTCCTTGTAAGCCTCCATAGCTGATTTAATCGGAAGAACGATTAATCTGATGCATAGATTGGAGGCCAAAAGATCTGCATCGGTCACACTTCCTCTTGATGAAAAAGGAGAGGGCATAGAAATACCGATAACATTTTCCTTACCCAGGGCATCTACGGCAATAACCGCTGTCAAAGCTGAATCTATTCCACCACTCAGACCGATAACCACCTTTTCAAAACCGTTCTTCCTGACATAGTCTCTTGTCCCAAGGATCAGGGCATTATATATCTCCTCCAACGGGCCAAGTATGCGGACAGGTTTAAAACCTGTCTCTACGGGGTGTATAGGAGGCTTATCCCTTTTAATACTCTTTGAGATCCCTATTTTTCTCAGGGCAGGCCTTTTGCTCCGACACCTTTTCCCTGCTTCTTTGGATTTGGGGAACTCTTCTTTACCCCTTTTTTCTATATATAGATCTGCCAGGATCAGATCTTCCTCGAACTGTCTTCCCTGGGCAATCAATCTTCCTTTCCGATCGAATATCATACTATTCCCATCAAAGATGAGTTCATCCTGAGATCGGAAGAGCACACGTCTGAACTCCAGTCACATTCCTTTATCTCGTATGCCGTCTTCTGCT
>CAJVYE010000185.1 GCA_913009285.1 uncultured Nitrospirota bacterium
TATTGAAAGCTTACGTGGAAATAGGCTCAAGTTAAGAGGCGTAGGGTTAAGTGATACTGATCTGGATATCCTGGGAATACTGCCAGCAGGTAAATAAATGTAAATTGTATAAAGTCGAGGAGGTTTTCATATTTTCGATTGTGATTTAAAGAAGAAGGGTGTTTTTCAAGTGAAATCATAAATTCGAAATGCTAAATACTAAACAATATCAAATGACAGAAATTCTAATTTCAAAACTCTTGTATGCAATGCTTTTTTAGTATTTTGATATTTGAATTTGTTTAGTATTTAGATATTAGTATTTAGAATTTTAATATATACGAAATAAGAATTAAATCGTAAATCGAAAATTACGAGGGATATTTTCATAGAAAAAGTGAGGTATATCTATTGTGAAGAGTGTCTATCCAAAAGAAGATGTATGCATGGCATGTCGTTTGTGTGAGGTGGCGTGCATTGTAGAGCATTCTAAGTCAAAGGATATTCTAAAGGCATTTAAGAAGGAGTATCCTAGACCCCTTACCAGGACAAGGGTAGAGGAGAGGGATGCAGTCTCTCTTTCGGTTCAGTGCCTACATTGTGAAGAGGCTGATTGTATTGAGGCATGTATTACTGGCGCTATGCATAAGAATGAAGATGGTGTAGTTCTGGTAAATGAGGAGAAATGTATTGGCTGCTGGATGTGTGTCATGGCATGTCCATTTGGTGCTATAACCAGGGATGAAAGAGAAGGGAAGAAGGCATCCAAGTGTGATCTATGTCCTGAGCGTGAGATCCCTGCGTGTGTCTTTGTCTGTCCTAACAGGGCCCTTGTTTTTGAAGACAAGGAATAGATAGTAATTTTCGATTTTCGATTTAAAGAATGAGACAGAATTCTTCGGAGTGACAGCGCTTGTGCTGTCCTGATAGATTATAAAAGAAACGTAATGGATGAACAATTGAAAAATCGGAAATTAATTTTGTGTGGCACGGACAAACTTGTTTGTCCGTGTCTTGCGTGATTATTATTATCATCTGTGCTAGCTGAGATGTGATTTTATTCGAAAATCGAAAATCGAAAATCGAAAATTCAATAGGGGTTTTATAATGAATTATATAATTATCGGTAATTCTGCTGCAGCTATTGGGGCAGTAGAGGCGATACGAAAGAATGATAAAGAGAATCCGATAAAGATAATATCAGAAGAGGAGTATACGGTCTACTCCCGGCCTTTGATATCCTATCTCCTGGCAGGGAAGGTGACCACCAAAAGGATGTACTTCAGGGGTGAGGATTTCTATGAAAAGAATAAGGTTATAAAGATCCTGGGGCATAAAGCCATAGGTATAAATTGTGACCAAAGATATGTTTCTCTAGAAAATAAGGAGATGATCAAATTCGATAAGCTACTCATC
This sequence comes from uncultured Nitrospirota bacterium, assembly GCA_913009285.1. GTDB lineage: Bacteria > Nitrospinota > Nitrospinia > SZUA-224 > SZUA-224 > SZUA-224. The sequence continues at coordinate 1,396 of CAJVYE010000185.1, forward strand.
TCTACTGGTGGAAAACCGATCATTCCTGGAATAAAGGGTCTTAAGAATGAGCGTGTATTCGGCTTTACGACCTGGTCTGATGTGGATAAGATAGCCAAGATATCGAGAGAGGTTAAAGAGGGTGTTGTAATAGGGGGGGGGATGATAGGCATCAAGGCGGCTGAGGCCTTGTGTGAGATAGGTATTAAGGTCACTATTGTAGAGCTTGCAGATACTGTCCTAAGCAGGGCACTCGACAAAGAGGCATCACAGATCATTCAGAATCAGTTGAAAGAGGCTGGGGTTGATATCATAACCGGAAGTGAGGTTTCAGAGGTTATTGGAAAAGGTTCAGAGGTTGTTGAAGGTGTAATCCTTAAGGATGGCAGGAGGATAAGATGTGATTTTGTAGTTGTGGCCATCGGCGTCTTTCCTAATATAGATATTGTAAAAGGAACCAAGATAAAGGTAAAGCGGGGTATAATTGTTGATGAGCATATGGAGACAGATATTCGTGGTATCTATGCAGCCGGGGATGTAGCAGAGGCATACGATAGTATTATAGGAGAAGAGAGGCCTATACCTATCTGGCCCCTTGCTATTAGGCAGGGAAGAGTGGCAGGGAGTAATATGTCAGGCCTTGTTACTACCTATCCTGGTGGATTCCCGATGAATGCCATAGAATTTTCTGGGATACCTACTATATCGCTGGGGATTACAGATCCTAAAGAAGATGGATATGAGATAATTAAAAAGACCGATATCCAAAAAGGTATTTATAAAAAAATCATCATAAAGGAGAATCGGATAGTTGGTGCAGTCTTTGTTGGAGAGATAGACAGGGCAGGGATAATAACCGGTCTGATAAAGGACAAGATCGATGTCAGAGATTTCAAGAAGGACTTGTTAGCTGGAGATTTAGGTCTCATCTCTCTTCCAAAAGAGATGAGAAGGAAGAAACTGGAGAGAGGAAGAGGTGTAACTGTTTAGCTATGATAAAAGGTAAGAAGTTCTATATCAAAATGTAAAAATCAAAAATCAAAATGACAAATCAAAATTCAAAATTAATTAAAATACCGTTATTCGTTTGCATTATATAAATGAGAGGAATCTTTTAAATACGTATATAACGCATCACGTTTTTTCAATCTTTAAATTTTGATCTGTATTTTTGATTTTTTATCTTTGCTTTTTGATTTTCAATGATTTTTGGACACCTAATAGGGGGTTAAATGGGATTTACTGCAAGATATCCAGGTAAGGATATATCAGGGTGCGGACTTACTGGTTTTATAAGCAGAAAAGGTAAACGCGTATCAGGGGAGGTTATTGCAAAATCGATTTGCAATATGAATGACCGTGGTAATGGTCTGGGTGCTGGATTCGCTGCTTATGGTATATACCCTGCTTACAAAGATCTTTATGCGTTTCATATCATGTATGATCATAATAAGGCCCTTAAAGAGACAGAGGAATTTATAAAGAAGCACCTGACAGTTGAGCATCAGGAGAAGATACCGACAAGATATACAGAGAATATAAGTTCACACCCTATTGTGAGGAGATACTTTGTAAAGCCAAAACCTGATGCAGAAGATCTAGAGCTATTAGGGACTAATAAGGTGGTGGAGGACGATTTTATAGTTAATCTTGTTATGCATATCAACTCCGAGATAGATAATGCCTATGTCTTCTCTAGTGGAAAGGATATGGGTGCTTTTAAGGGTGTAGGTCTTCCAGGTGATATTGCTGATTTTTTCAGGATCGAGGATTATTCAGGTTATCTATGGACTGCTCATAATCGTTTCCCTACAAACACCCCAGGGTGGTGGGGTGGGGCACACCCCTTTACATTGCTGGATTGGTCGATAGTACACAATGGCGAGATATCTTCTTATGGGATTAATAAGAGATATCTAGAGATGTTTGGATATAAATGTACTCTCTTAACAGATACAGAGGTAGTTGCATATCTCCTGGACCTCCTCATACGAAGGCATGGGCTATCATATAAGCTTGCAAGTATGGTTCTTGCCGCTCCTTTTTGGGAGGACATAGCCAGGGTAAATGGGGAGATCGGAAGAGCGTCGTGTAGGGAAAGAGTGTAGATCTCGGTGGTCGCGGTATCATT
>CAJVYE010000186.1 GCA_913009285.1 uncultured Nitrospirota bacterium
GAGGCGGGAGAGAGCGAGATCTCTCCATCAGATATGGAATACTTAGAGGCCATGGAATACGGCATGCCACCTAATGGCGGTATCGGCATCGGTATAGACCGCTTCGTGATGCTTCTGACTAATGTCAAAAATATCAAAGAAGTTATCCTCTTCCCAACTCTCCGGCCAAGGGGCTAAAATTCAACAGTTCCCTGTAAGTCAGACTTACAGGAAACTGTGGATACCACCCAAAAATAGCTTTACAAAGCCATTTTTGGGTGGTATCATTGCGAAAATGTCTGTATTTAAGCTCAACAAAGAGTTCGAACCAGCTGGGGATCAACCTCAGGCTATCAAAGAATTGGTAAGCGGGATTAAGAAAGGTTTGCGACACCAGACTCTTCTTGGTGTTACTGGCTCTGGCAAGACCTTTACGATGGCGAAGGTGATAGAGAAGATACAGGCCCCTACACTTGTTATAACCCATAATAAGACCCTTGGAGCACAACTCTACAGCGAATTCAAGGGCTTCTTCCCTCAGAATGCTGTGGAGTATTTTGTCAGCTATTACGATTACTACCAACCCGAGGCATATATCCCCCATACTGATACATATATAGATAAAGATGCCTCTATAAATGACGAAATAGATAAAATGAGACACTCTGCTACCAGGTCTCTCCTGGATAGGAGGGATGTGATCATTGTAGCAAGTGTCTCCTGCATATATGGAATAGGCTCCCCAGAGGCATACTACGGGATGCTTGTAATGGTGGAAGAGGGAGAGGAGATAGATCGTGATGATGTGTTATCCAGACTTATTGAGATCCATTATGAGAGGAACGATATAGACTTCCATCGTGGCACATTCAGGGTGCGGGGCGATGTGGTAGAGATACTTCCAGCATATGAAAGGGAGGAGGCAATAAGACTGGAATTCTTTGGCGATTGTGTGGAAGGTATCTACCGGATCGATCCGCTCAAGGGGGAGATCGGAGAGAGGCTGAAAAGAATTACGATCTATCCCGGGAGTCACTATGTGACCACCAAAGAGAGGCTGGAGCAGGCAATCCAGGGTATAAGGAAGGAGTTGATAGAGCGGGTAGGATATTTCGAATCAAAAGGGAAACTCATAGAGGCACAGCGTATTGACCAGAGGACAATGTTTGATATAGAGATGATGAGGGAGATAGGTTACTGTCATGGAATAGAGAATTATTCCCGTCACCTCACCGGGAGGAGGCCAGGAGAACCACCACCAACACTTCTGGACTATTTTCCTAAGGACTTCCTTGTATTTATTGATGAAAGTCATGTCACCATTCCCCAGATAAAGGGGATGTACAGAGGGGATCGATCCCGAAAGGAGGCCCTTGTTGGATATGGATTTCGCCTTCCATCTGCATTTGATAACAGACCTCTTAACTTTGAGGAGTTTGAAAAGGGTGTTCATCAGGTTGTCTATGTTTCAGCCACCCCTGCCCAATACGAATTAGAAAAGAGCAAGGGGAATGTAGCAGAACAGGTTGTCCGTCCCACAGGGCTTATAGATCCAAAGATCACTGTAAGGCCTGTTAAGGGGCAGGTGGATGACCTCCTCCATGAGATTCGTCTCAGGGCGGAAAAGAATGAGCGGGTGCTGGTTACTACCCTCACCAAGCGTTTTGCCGAGGACCTTACCGAGCACTACCAGGAGGTGGGACTGAGGGTGAAATATCTCCATTCTGATATTGATACACTTCAGAGAGTGGAGATCATAAGGGAACTGAGGATGGGAAAATTTGACACACTGATTGGGATAAATCTCTTGAGAGAAGGGCTTGATATCCCTGAGGTCTCCCTTGTGGCAATACTCGATTCAGATAAGGAGGGATTTTTGAGGTCAGAGACCTCTCTTATTCAGACCTGTGGAAGGGCAGCGAGGAATATTGCTGGAGAGGCGATCATGTATGCTGATGTTATAACCGGTTCAATGCGGGCAGCCATAGATGAAACAGAGAGGAGGCGTAAGATACAAAAGCAGTATAATAAGAGGCATAATATTACACCTGAATCAGTTAAAAAATCGATCACCAATATAATGAAGACCACCTATGAGGCGGATTATTACACAGTTCCTGTTGTAAAAGAGGATGAGGCCCAATATCTACCAACGAAAAAGATGGAAAAAATCGTCAAAGATCTTGAAAAAGAGATGAAGGCAGCAGCAGCAAGGCTCGAATTTGAACGGGCAGCCGAGCTCAGGAACAGGATCAGAGAGTTATGGGATTTAGAATTGGGGATTAAGGGGAAGCATTAGCAGAATATTAAGAATATGTCACAGATTTTTGTTTTAAATTTGAAATCTTTTAGTATTATATGGTATTATTAAAAATCATATAAAAAACAAATATCTTATAGGAGAAAAATATGAATATTAATTTAAAATTTTGGCAATATAGTTCTATAAAACAGGGATTGATATCTTTTACCATGGTTTTTGCTATCTTTGCCCTTATTCATATCCTGGCTTCGCCGGCTTACTGCTGGGTGTTTCAGGACATGAAAGATATGAAGAAGGAACTTTCTGAAACAAAGGAAGATATTTCTAATCTCAAAAAAGAGCTTCAAGAGATCAAAAAGCTCCTTAAGACCTCTCCTATGCCTCCTAGACGACCACCTACCCCTAAAGTCTCTGAGGCAAGTATTGATGATGATCCCATGTTAGGGGATAGCAATGCCCCCCTTACCCTTATAGAGTTTTCTGAATTCCAGTGTCCTTATTGTGCAAGATTCCATAATCAGGTCTTCCCCCAGATCAAGAAGGAGTATATTGATACTGGTAAGCTTCGTTACGTCTTCCGTGACTTTCCCCTTTCTATGCATAAGACCGCACAGAAGGCGGCTGAGGCAGCCCAATGTGCAGGGGAGCAAGGCAAATATTGGGAGATGCATGAGCTTCTTTTTAAAAAGCCGAAGGGATTGGCAATAGATAAAATCAAGGAATATGCAGAGGAACTACATCTGGATACAGATCGATTCAATGCCTGTCTTGATAATGACAAATATACTGAAGAGGTAAAAAAGGATATGAAGGATGGACAACAGGCCGGAGTACGTGGAACCCCATCATTTGTTTTGGGAAAGACTACAAAAGATGGGAATATCAAGGGGCCCTTTATACGGGGAGCCAAGCCTTATGAGGCCTTTAAGGCCGAGATAGATAAGTTGTTAGGAGTAGGCAGTAAGCAGTAAAAAAACGGTAACCGTTCACGGTTTGAAATTGGAAATTAGAAATTGGAAATTTGTGTTATCGTGAATAATTCACCACGGAAAGACACGGAATATCCGTGGTAATGTATTATGCTTTTTAAGGATTAAAATTATGGCTGAACTATTACCTAATTTCCAATTTCCAATTTCAGTGTTCTGTGAACGCTTACCTGCATGTACTGCATGAACTCGGTGACTTTGTAGAACAGGAGGAGCAGCTATCCCCTGAGGAACTGGTGAATCTGTCCC
>CAJVYE010000187.1 GCA_913009285.1 uncultured Nitrospirota bacterium
CCTCATAATTTCCGTAATTTTTATAGGCGAAAGAGCCTCCGAAAGATGCGTGGGAAAAAATAATAAAGACCCATTAATAAAGAAAATAATATCTGTCTGTTACCACACAGGTAGAGTTGATATTGAATAGTTGTACATCGAGAAACGGCTGGCAGAGCTTTATAACAGCAATCGGTAGGGATATCCAAAAGTCAAAAAAAATCGGTTTTTGGACAAAGGGGAGATTTTTTTCTTGACTTTTAGTTCCAAAGATTCGCTACGTAACTAAGCTTTCAGTGTCTTCAGTGGTTTAAAATTTGTAACCGTTCACGGTTTGAAATTGGAAATTGGAAATTAGAAATTAGGCAATAGTTCAGCCATAATTTTAATCCTTAAAAAGCATAATACGTTACCACGGATATTCACGGATTTACACTGATAATAAATTCCAGTGATATTCCGTGTCTTTCCGTGGTGAATTATTACGATAACACAAATTTCTAATTTCCAATTTCAGTGTTCAAAATAACTCTCAGCCATCTCTATGGCCTTTAGCAGGGCTTTACCTTTGTTCATCGTCTCTTCATATTCCTTAGCTGGCTTAGAATCTGCTACTATCCCTGCACCGATTCCAAGATAGGCTGTTTTATTCTTGATGATGAGTGTTCTGATCGCTATGGCCATATCCATATTGCCAGAAAAACTGAAGTAGCCAACAGCACCTGCATATAATCCTCTTTTGGTAGGTTCAAACTCCTCAATAATCTCCATAGCCCTTATCTTTGGCGCACCAGAAACAGTACCGGCTGGAAAGGATGCCCTTATAACATCAAAGCAGTCAACCCCCTCCTTAATATCTCCCCTGACATTTGAGACTATATGCATAACATGAGAATACTTTTCTATTATCATTAATTCATCAACCTCAACACTCTTAATCTTCGCAACCCTTCCCAGATCGTTCCTTCCAAGATCCACGAGCATGATATGTTCTGCCCTCTCCTTGGAATCGTTAAGAAGTTCTTCAGCCAGTCTGGAATCCTCAGCTTCTGTAGCTCCACGCCAACGGGTCCCAGCAATGGGACGCACTTCAACCTTACCTCTATCCAGCCTCACAAGAACCTCAGGGGATGAACCTACAATCCTCATATCCCCAAGCTTAAGATAGTACATATAGGGGGAGGGATTTATTGTCCTGAGGGCCCTGTAAATATTAAAAGGATCTCCCTTTATCCTGGTTCTTAATCTCTGTGAGAGAACAACCTGAATAATATCACCGTTTCTTATATATCTCTTTGACCTTAAGACCGCCTTTTGAAACTCTTCCCTTGATATATTAGAAGTTGTCTTAAGACTATGTCTTCTTTTACCTACCTTAGTATCTATATCCCTTCTTAATGGCTCCTTTAGTCTTAAGATAATAGCATCTATCTTCTCTTTGGCATTATTATAGGTATTTCTCAGATTTCCATCAGTGATATGGGCATTCGAAACAATCTTTATCTTCTGGTTAACATTATCAAAGATCAAGATTGTATCTGTAATAATAAAGACTGAATCAGGGAGTTTTAGATCATCCTTTGTCTTTTCAGGTAGCTCCTCAAAGAATCTAACCATATCATAGCCTATATACCCTACTGCCCCTCCAAAAAATCTTGGAATACCTTCTACATCCACATATCTATACTCAGACATAAGCCTCTTAAGGGAATTAAGAGGATCTTTATCAGCGATAGATTCTTCAATAACACCATCCCTTATTATCCATATCTTTTTCCCCTTACTCATAAAGACTATTGATGGCTCTACCCCCAGGAAGCAATACCGGGCCCATTTTTCTCCACCCTCCACACTCTCTAAGAGGAAGGAGTACTCACCTCTATCTATCTTCAAAAAGGCAGAGACAGGGGTCTCTAAATCAGCTAAGATCTCTCGATAAACAGGGATAAGATTTCCCTCTTTTGATTTTTCTTTAAAGATGTCGAATGATGGATAATACATATCTTTTATCGTATTTGCTCAAAAGGTAACTATTCAGGTCTCCCCCTTTGGAAAAGGGGGATTAAGGGGGATTTTATAATTATAAGTTCTCCAAATAATTCGTAAACTTTCTTCATTTTTTTCTAATTTCAAATTTCAGTGTTCTGTGAACGCTTACAAATATTTTAACGTTGAAATGTATATGAAAAGATACCATCAAATAGAATAGGGTGTCAAGAACGTCTCGTAAAGGTTTAATGCTGCCACCCTTCCACCTCTCACCTTTCACCCTTCCCCATCCAACACCTCCCTCAAAAACTGACCAGTATAGGAATTGGGGATACGGACAACCTCTTCAGGGGTTCCAGTAGCTATAACCTCTCCTCCTTTTTCACCTCCTTCAGGTCCTAAATCTATGATATAGTCAGCGGTCTTTATTACATCCATATTGTGCTCTATAACGATTACAGTATTTCCCTGATCAGTAAGGCGGTTAAGGACATTGAGGAGATTCTGAATGTCTGCAAAGTGGAGACCGGTAGTAGGTTCATCAAGGATATAGAGGGTCTGTCCAGTACTACTCTTACTTAGTTCTTTTGAAAGTTTAACCCTCTGAGCCTCACCACCTGATAGAGTGGTTGCAGACTGCCCGAGTGTGATATAACTCAGCCCCACTTCATTAATGGTTTCAAGTTTTGATCTTATCCTTGGAATATTCTTAAAAAATTGTAATGACTCCCTGACAGTCATATCAAGTACATCCGCAACATTCTTACCCTTATACTTTATCTCCAATGTCTCCCTGTTAAACCTCTTTCCCTTGCATACATCGCATGTGATATAGATATCGGGTAAAAAATGCATCTCTATCTTTATTATTCCATCCCCACTACACGCCTCACATCTCCCTCCTTTGACATTAAAGCTAAATCTCCCCATCTTATACCCCCTCTTTCTTGATTCTGGCACCTGTGAAAATAGATCCCGTATAAGTGTAAATACCCCTGTGTATGTCGCTGAATTAGAACGGGGAGTACGTCCAATCGGGGATTGATCTATGTCGATAACCTTATCCATATATTCCACACCTTTGTTGCTTCCGAACTTCCCTGGCCTATCTGTTGATCTCCACAATCTTTGTGCAAAGGCCTTATAAAGGATATCAATCAAAAGGGTACTCTTTCCAGAACCCGAGACACCTGTTATACATGTAAAACACCCCAGGGGGATATGAACATCAATATTCTTAAGATTGTTATGACTTGCGTTAATAATCCTGAGATAGCTCCCATTCCCCTGTCTCCGATTTTTAGGTACAGAGATCGGAAGAGCACACGTCTGAACTCCAGTCACATTCCTTTATCTCGTATGCCGTCTTCTGCTTGAAAAAAAAAAAACAAATCTCAAAAGTCCAAACCGATAATGTCGTAGCAGCACTACGAGAGCGTATTGATGAATGCATATTACTAACGATGGCACAGACACA
>CAJVYE010000188.1 GCA_913009285.1 uncultured Nitrospirota bacterium
ACGAGATAAAGGAATGTGACTGGAGTTCAGACGTGTGCTCTTCCGATCTGTATAACTATGCTCCGGAGGTGGCAGCCAAGGTCCATTACACTGGTTATCTGGATCAGCACCTGCGGCTGGAATTGTCTTCACCTGAATACTGTGAGGATATCCTGTCGAACCTTGGACTGTCGGATACTTCATTTGTGCTGTGTGTAGTTGGGGGTGGACAGGATGGCGCTCACCTTGCGGAGGTATTTGTTAAGGCTTGAACTGCCGCATGGGGTTAATGGAATTGTTCTCACAGGGCCGTACATGGATCCAAAGGTTCGGCAGCGTCTATGTCGACACACCGAAAAAAATCATCGGTTTCGAGTACTCGATTTTGTTCAGGAGCCTACCTCTCTATTGCGAAATGCGGACTGCGTTGTCGCCATGGGAGGATATAACACGATTTGTGAGATTTTATCCTTCGGGAAACCAGCGATGATCGTACCAAGGGTGGTACCGCGCAAAGAACAACTCATCCTGGCAAAGCGGCTTAAGGATTTGGGTGTCATCGATATGCTACATCCGGACCAGCTTGAGCCTAAGATGCTCACCGACTGGCTTAAACGCAACGTTGGGCATCCCCCTCAGGATTTCCACAACCGAATCAAAATGAATGGACTTACGTCTATAATAGAGTTGCTCAAGGATTTACTTACAAGGGAGAATTACACTATATCTTCCTCATACGGACATCAAGGGAATAGATTTCTGGCGGCAGGCTCACCAGCAAGCCTACGCTAATATGCGGGGTCTGTGGACATCTCTTAAGGGAAGATTGGAAGAGAATCATAGGGATGTCTACCAGGCCCTCATATTGGCACAAGCGGCTCTATCCATCACATGCATGCGCATTTTGTCTGTTACTACCGTGGATAGGCTTGCATCACAAGTTTGACATCCACCGGAACACGGCATACATTTAAGAGACATTCGTAACAAAAAAAGGTTGCAATTTTTCTGATTTTTGTGTTATTATTCTTATAGGTAGCAAAGAAAATTATTTTTTATCATCTTTCCTGATTGTTGGTATAATGTTTCTACAGGTCAAAAAGAAAATCTCCTATCAGCTAATTTGCAAACATAATTATAACTTGTTATTATAATAAAAATGATGAAGATTCTATTTCTATGTACAGGAAATTCTTGCCGAAGCCAGATGGCTGAGGGGTTTGCAAGGCATCTGGGAAAGGAAGTATTAGAGGTCGAGAGCGCTGGTCTTAATCCTGCAGGTGTGAATCCACGGGCGATTCAAGTCATGAAAGAGGTACAAATAGACATCTCAGATCAGACCTCTGATAAGCTGAATAAGGAGAGAACGGAAGATATAGATATGATTATTACCCTCTGTGGGGATGCCGAAGAGAACTGTCCTCTTACACCTCCATATATAAGACGCATTCACTGGCCTTTGAAAGATCCAGCCAAGGCAAAAGGGACTGATGAAGAGATAATTAAACAGTTTCGAGCAGTGAGGGATGAGATAAAAAAGAGGGTAGAAGACCTGATTGTTTCTCTGACCAGTTAAATTATTTGTAAGCGTTCACAGAACACTGAAATTTGAAATTAGGTAATAGTTCAGCCATAATTTTAATCCTTAAAAAGCATAATACGTTACTATGGATATTCACGGATTTACACTGAGATTTATTAATAGGACTTCATCTCACGATGAAGTTCCATTAATAAATTCCAGTGATATTCCGTGTCTTTCCGTGGTGAATTATTACGATAGCACAAATTTCCAATTTCTAATTTCCAATTTCAAACCGTGAACGGTTACTAAAAAGTGAAAAATAAAAATACCTTTAATTTTTCGCCTATCACCCATCACCAAATTTCTATCACCTATAACTTAAAGATATCCAGTATAACTCTCGATAATTAAAGGAAAAATATGATGAAGATGTTTCTGGATAAGGTAAAAAGGTGTATAGAGAAGTATAGGATGATAGTATCTGGCGATATTGTTATTGTTGGTGTATCAGGAGGGCCTGATTCGCTTGCATTGTTGTATTCACTCTATTATCTAAGGGATGAGCTAAATATTGGTATAATAGTTGTCCATCTAAATCATATGATAAGGGGTGAGGAGGCAGAGAGGGAAGCTATTTTTGTAGAGGATAATGCGAAGAGGCTGGGACTTCCTTGTACTGTAAAGATGGTCGATGTGCCAGGATATATGAAGGAGAAGAGGCTATCCTCACAGGTAGCAGCGAGGGAGGTAAGATACCGGTTTTTTGAATCAGAACTCAAGAGACATTCCGCAAATAAGATTGCCCTTGGGCATACAGCTAATGATCAGGCAGAGACCGTGTTAATGAGAATGATTAGGGGGTCAGGGATGAAAGGACTGGCAGGCATTCCCCCTGTACGAGATAATATAATAATACGTCCTATAATAGAGATGACCCGGCGTGAAATCGAGGAATTTTTATCTGTAAAGGGTATTGAATATGTGAAGGATCCCTCAAATCTTGATTTCCGATATCTAAGGAACAGAATCAGAGGAGATCTGATTCCTATCTTAGAAAGGGATTACAACCCTAAGATTATAGAGATGCTTAGAAATACTGCTGAAATACTCAAGGACGATGAGGATTATCTGTCAGGTTATTCAAAGGATATCTTTTGTAATCTCCTCATAGAGGAGAAGGAGGGGACTGTTATACTGGATGCATCGGGGTTGAGAGCCCTTCACGTTGCCCTTCAAAGAAGGGTTTTGAGAAAAGGACTAAAGGTATTGAAGAGGGATTTGAGGAGGATATCTGGCAGACATATTTCTGATATATTGAGATTAGTGAAAATGAGGGTATCTAATAGATATTTAGATCTTCCTGGTGATATTACTGTAAAATATATGTATAATAGATTATATTTCTCTTTTTATGGTAAAACGAGATTCATAGGGCAACCATCTGTGGGGCATTGTGAGTCTATGCGGGTTTCAGAGAAGGCACTTATGATCCCTGGATCTACTTCTATACCAAAACTCAATTTAAAACTTGACACTGAGATTAGAGATATAGATGATGTTGATCTCAATTTAAATAATAATTTGAAGGCACTCCTTGATTATGAAAAGACCGGTAGTTCTTTAAGGGTCAGGACAAGGCGTCCAGGGGACAGGTTTCATCCTTTTGGGATGACTGGGAGTAAGAAGTTGAAGGATTTTTTTATAGATGAGAGGGTACCAAGAGAAGAAAGAGATCGTATATTACTCCTTGTATCCGATAACAAGATTCTATGGGTAGTGGGGATGAGGGTCTCAGAGGATGTAAGATTGACAGACGAGACCAAAAAGGTCTTGATAATGGATGTTGAGATATCCTGAACCTTTTTTCTTGTGGTATTTCTATATTATTTGTAGATCGGAAGAGCGTCGTGTAGGGAAAGAGTGTAGATCTCG
>CAJVYE010000189.1 GCA_913009285.1 uncultured Nitrospirota bacterium
AATAGAATGGTTAATTTTGTCTATAGACTCTTGTATTTTCTGGTCTAAGAGGCCTGATTGTATGAAGCATATGTCCTTTAATGTCAGAAATGGCTACAACCACCTTTTTCTTTTCTGATTCATCTCTCTTAGCCAGAAATGTTAAATACGCAAACATCTCCCCAGTGGGATTGAAAACAGGAAAAAATCCATTATTAATTATTTTTTTTAATCCGGTACCATCAGCATTTATCCTGTTAATCTGGAAAGAGCTATCATTTTCAAAGATATGAAATAGGATCGTTCCTTTATTTAAAGATTTTGCATGAGATTGTAGTGCAAAAATCAAACACAGGAGAGATATTATAAGAAATGTCTTAATTGTGTCCACACTAAAATATTTCCTATCTGACATTATATTCCTCCTCTCTTTTCCTTCAGAATCCACTCATATCTGTTCCTCGGCATTTTGGTGCCGGGTGGGTCATAGGCCTTGCGGCCTTTTTCATCCCACAAACATACCACATAATGCATACCAAAACCACTTACAATCTTTTCGACAAGTTGAATTGCTGATTGCTTTATTAAAAATTTATATGGAATTGGGTCGTTGCCTCATGATAAAATCTATGCAAAACATATTAACCTTTTGCCTCAGGCCAGTTAAAAGGGGAGGTGAGGAGATATTTTCATAGTAATAATATAAGGACTAATCATGGATGCAAAAGATCACAGGGAAAGACTCCTGATATTTCTGTCTGATATATATTATCGGCATCCGCTTATCATCGTAACCATTGCCATTATTTTATCTGTACTCTCGATTCTCTACACTATAAACAACCTTGAATTTCAGACCGGCCGCAATGATCTTATTTCACAGGAGAATAGATACAATCAACTCTTTTTAAGATTCAGGGAGGAGTTTGCCGATCTTGATGGGCTGGTGATAGTGATTGAGGGAAAGGATATAGAGAGGACAAAGGAGTTTACAACACTCCTGGCCAAGAGATTAGAAGGAGATAAGGAAAACTTTAGGGATGTATTCTATAAGATAGATACTGATTACTTCAAGGATAAAGCGCTCCTCTACCTCTCCTATGATGACCTGATCGATCTCGGCAAGAAGATAAGAAATCATAAGAAATTTATAGAGAGATTATCCCGCTCCCCGGGGCTGAATGAACTTTTTGATTATATTAACGAAGAGGTCAGCTCGGCAATGGTGAGTAGTATAATATCTGGTTTTCTGGGTGGTGATGATAAGGAGAAAAAGGATCCAGTAGATCTGACTCTGATTATCTCTATATTGGAGCAGATGACAGAAAGATTAGAAAGAACCGTACCATACTCCTCTCCGTGGGACAAATTTTTTGTTGGTAAAGAAGATAAAATATCTGAGAGCGGATTTATTGTCTCAGACAATGAGAAGCTCCTCTTTATAGTGGTCAATCCCGTTGAGGAGAAGGAGAGTTTTGCCATGGCCAGGGATTCTATAGATAAGGCAAGGGCATATATAGCAGATATCCGTAAAGACTTTCCTGGGATCGATGCAGGGATATCAGGTAGCTCTGCATTATCCTCTGATGAGATGGTTACCACTCAGAGGGATGTCTTATTAGCATCTATTATCTCCCTTATAGGCGTGACACTATTATTTGTTATTTCTTTCAGGGGATTTGTTAACCCGATCCTTGCAGTAGTGACCCTGATAATCGCAATATCATGGTCTCTTGGTCTCACTACGCTCACAGTAGGACACCTTAATGTGATATCTGTTGTATTTGCAACTATCCTGATCGGGCTGGGCATAGACTTTGGCATACATCTGATCTCCCGTTATCAGGAAGAGGTTTCATCAGGTAAGGGTCTGTTGGAATCCATAAGATCCACACTGGCACACACAGGAAAGGGGATAATTGCCGGTGCCATAACCACTTCTTTTGCCTTCTTTACTACCTTATTAGCCAATTTTAAGGGTATAGAAGAGCTTGGATTCATTGCAGGGACAGGGATACTAATGTGCCTGATAGCGATGATGACGGTTCTCCCTTCATTGATAGTGATAAATACAAAGTGGAAGGAGGATAATATCCATCCTTCTCCCCGGGATAATAAAGGACCTTCAAGGATTGCCTTTGTGGAGACCTTTTTGAGGTACCCTAAGGTCATTATCTTTTGTGGGGGGCTTTTATTTATTATATCACTTATCTCAGTCAGGGCAATAAGGTTTGATTACAATATACTAAACCTTCAGGCAGAGGGGACAGAATCTGTAGAGTATGAGAAGAAGATCTTCAAAAACTCCGAAAGGTCGAGCTGGTATAGTGTGGTTATTGCAGACTCCCTTGAGGAGGCCAGGATGAAGAAGGGGATGTTAGAAGGGCTTCCATCTGTTGAAAAAGTTGAGAGTATTATCTCGCTGATTCCTGAGGATCAGGATAAAAAAATTGAGTATATAATGGATATAAAGCCGCTTTTAGAGGGAATACCCCCCGGGAAAGAGGAATTTAAACCCCTTGATCTGGATGGTCTTGTCTCTGTTCTCCAGAAGATAAAATTCAAGATGAGAGAGGAGAAGGAGGATGATTGGGATCCTGCCAAGAGACCGTCGTCTCAATCTATAAAGAGGGTCAGGGATCTGATCTCTGATCTTCTCTCACAGCTTAAGGAAAAGGATAGGAAGATTTGTATACAGTATCTTACAGCATTTCAGAAAGAGCTCTTCCTTGATTTCAACGACAAGATATCCACCCTTAAAGAGAATATAGACCCCTCTCCTGTGACCATAGAGGATCTGCCATCTCAATTGAAAAAGAGATTTATCGGGAAGACAGGGAAATTTTTGTTACAGATATTTTCCAGATATAATATCTGGAATCGTAAGCCGATGGAGGAGTTTATCTCTGATATAAGAACGGTTGATCCTGATACAACAGGTTATGCTGTTCAGGCCTTTGAGTCGAGCAGGCTTATGAAGGAGGGGTATGAACGCGGAGGAATATACGCCTTGATTGCCATATTTATATTTATGCTATACATCTTCAGGAATATAAGATGGGCAATCCTTGCTATGGTCCCCCTCCTTGTAGGTAGTATCTGGATGATCGGATTGATGTATATCTTTGACTTGAAATTCAATCTGGCGAATCTTATTGTACTCCCTTTGATCATTGGTATCGGTATAGATAATGGTATCCATATCGTTCACAGACATAGGGAGGGACAAAATAACCAAAAGGGGTCAGTAATCTCTACCAGCACGGGAAAGGCTGTTACCCTTAGCTCCCTTACAACTATGATAGGATTCGGGAGTCTGATGATAGCTTCCCACAGAGGGATATTCAGCGTAGGCCTACTCTTAACAAGATCGGAAGAGCGTCGTGTAGGGAAAGCAGGTAGATCTC
>CAJVYE010000190.1 GCA_913009285.1 uncultured Nitrospirota bacterium
AGGTTGAAATACGGAGCTCCCTGGATATCTTTTCCATAAAAGATATCGTCTTCCCATCAATGCGATCCCTAAATTTCACTTCCAAAAGGATCATTTTATTTTGTTCGGTTTCAACTAAAAAATCGACTTCCTCTTTTTTGTCATTTCTATAATAAAAGAGTGAGGAAAATATTTGTTTCAGGGCGTTACAGACAATGATTTCAGCAGACGGCCCCAAAAGCTGCTGATGGTCAGGCAATATAAATTCCTGTAGTCTAAAAAAGAGACCGGAATCCACGGCAAAAACCTTTTTTAAAGCCCTTGACTGCCCTGCCAGGCTTTTGGTGTATTTTGGAATGAAATTAAGGAGTTTCCCCAATTCAAGGTAATGAAAATAATTATTTATGGTTGTCTTCTTTTCCATTTGCAAATCAGCAATCCTGCTCATGTTTAGCTCATTAGATGAGCCCTTAATTCCATAATAAAAGAGTCTTGACAAAAGTTTCCTGTCCGATACGCCATATCCCATGGGGATATCTTCATTGATAACCTTTTTGATCACTATTTCTTCAAAATAGTTTCTTATCTGCTGCCCTTTGTTCATTGCAAGGGCTTCAGGGAAACCACCGTTCATCATATATTGCAGTTGCAGCATAGAGAGGTCTTCCTGAAAAGGAAGTATTTTTTTGATCCCCTTTTTTATTTTCTCTGAATCAAACTTCTTATGAGAAAGTAAGTGTTCTTGTAAGATTTTGGGTTGGCTTAATACCTCTGTACATTTGTTTTTGTAAAGAAGGAACTCTCTAAAGCTGAAGGGTTGAATATAATACTCCTTTATTCTACCTGTTAAGGATTCTTTTCCTTTCTGGAGATCAGGAGAAATCGATGAGGTTAAGATAAATTTCAGGTTTTTTCTGTTATCATAAAACCGTTTTATTTTGACCTGCCAGTTATCGAGATGATGAATCTCATCCAGGATAAGAAAAAACCTTTTATTGCCAATCTTACTAAAGGCTACCTGTTCCTCATAAAAGGAGATGAGTTCATCCATAAGGGCCCCTGGCCTGTCATAGGAGAGAATATCTTCCACAGAGCAATACAACAGGTCGAATTTCTTTTGATAGAGCCAATCCCCTATTTGCCCTAACAACGTTGACTTACCAGTCCTCCTGGCGCCTGATATATAGATGATAAACCGTTCTTTCTCAACCGATTGGATAATATCAGGAAAACAGTCTCTTTCGACCATACCCTTGCACTTATATTCATCCCGCCACCAGGGATTCACTTCTTTTAAGTAAGCAATTTGATAATTATTCATAATTATTGGTCAAAATATATATTTTAGTTCAATATACATGAACTATATCATAACAAGCAGGGAATTGTCAATATTTCAACGAATCTTTCAATCTCCTCCTCTGTGTTATAGAAATGGGGTGATACCTTAACCATATCCTCTTTTACGCTAACAGATATCTTCTTATCCATTAACCTCTTGTTAAGCTCCTGGTTAGGGCATCTGTCATTGATAAACGATACTATCCCTGATTTCTCTCCTTCACACCTCGGACTTAGTAACTGATATCCTTTTTCTTTCAAACCCTGGCATAAAAGATCTGTGAGCAACAATATCCTCTCTTCTATTGCATCTATCCCGATCTCTATAATCAGCTTCAGTGCAGCCTTTAACCCATAAATTCCGACGATATTAAGTATTCCACTTTCAAACCTACAGGCATCAGGAAGCAAGGTAAAATCGTAGTTCAAAAAATCTCTTGCATTGACAACACTTGCTGCCCCCACCTCTGTAACCTTTATCCTATCTAAGAGTTCTTTTGAACAGTATAAAAAACCTGTTCCATCAGGAACAAATAACCACTTTCTTCCCTCAACAGCAAGGGCATCAATATTGATCTCTTTTATATCAAGTCTTAAGGCCCCAACACCCTGAGTACCATCTACAAGAAAGATTATTCCTTTCTCTTTGCATATATCGCCAATCTCTCTAAGGTTACTCCTGAATCCATTGGTAAACTGAACAAAGCTCAGATTTACAACCCTTGTCCGTTCATCAATCAGATTCTTGATATCATATGGTTTAATCCTTCCATCTGTTGCATGAACAAATCTTAAACCTACTCCCCTATCCTTGAAATTCATCCATGGATAGACATTACACGGATATTCTTTATTAAAGGTGACAACATTATCACCTTCATGCCAGTCAATACCATTGGCTATATGACATATCCCTTCAGCAGTGTTTTTTATAAATGCTATCTCATTCGACTGGCAATTTATTAATCTGGCTACTAATCCCCTTGCATCTTCCACGGTTCTAAACCAATTGTCACTATGTATTATACCGTTAAGACTCCTATCAGTCAGGTAGGAATTAACAGCCAGAACAACACAATTTGGCAATGGGGATCTTACAAGATGATTTAGATATATCCACTCTTTTGTCACAGGAAACTCGGATTCTCTGATTAAACCAACATCTTTATCTGTCAACATGGATACTGTAAATTAAATATTCTGGTAGATTAATGAGGTGGAGGAATCACTATGTTTGATAGGTACTACCATCTCTTCTCCTAGTTGAGGTTGTGGTGCGCATTTCTTCATCTCTTCTATTATACTGTGGCGGGTTGTATACTGACTCTGTGTCAATACAAGCTGCATAGCAATCCTCTTTTCAGCATTGATAATTATAGGGCCTTGAAGATTGGCAGTCATCTTCTGAGGATCATCTCTTAAGGTAACAATAGCAAGTATTACCACATTTTTCTCATTTGTTATCCCGATCTCTGTTATCTCTCCCTTGTTTATATTAATCTTATAATCAGGTCTAAAGAATAGAGGATCTATTAGAATAAATGCAAGAGAAGGGTCATCAATAGCCTGAAACCACATATAAGGACCCTCTTTTGAATGATTGAGTAAGATGTATCTTTTAGCATGCTCAAAACCAAGAAGCCCGGAAGGCATAGATATAATCTTTTCATCTTGAAGCTCTATCTCACCAAAATGTGTAGTACTTATCTTCACTGAAACCTCCAACTATTACATTATAGATGTCTGTTATTGTTAAAGAGATGTTGAACAAATGTGAACAAATGAGTCACCTATATACCTATATTACATCGGCAAAACATGTGTGTTACTTTAGATTTCTTTTTAGAAATCAAAAATTAGATCGGAAGAGCGTCGTGTAGGGAAAGAGTGTAGATCTCGGTGGTCGCCGTATCATTAAAAAAAAAAAACTTATGAAGAGATTAATTATTGAAGCTAAAACTATAAAAAAAAGTCCATCCCTCCACCACTCCACCCCCTCCCTCACCACCCCCTCTCACCTCTCTCTCCCTCTTACTCATCTTCACACCTTACCTCATCTCTC
>CAJVYE010000191.1 GCA_913009285.1 uncultured Nitrospirota bacterium
GGCTAGTATTCAACATCGTACAGCGTGTAATAATATTTACATGCTTGCTGCTCGCCGTTTATCGCGATTAATTTATTTTTGTTTTCTTTTTTTGTTGTTTATTTTTTTTTTTCAAGCAGAAGACGGCATACGAGATAAAGGAATGTGACTGGAGTTCAGACGTGTGCTCTTCCGATCTAAACCTTGCACCTCCTGTAGGGATTCTTTTCTCCAGGTGGTCTGGTTTTGAATCTCCTATGTCCCCATAGCCAGTAATCCGGGCTTTCACGGATATAGTCCTCTATAAAATCACTACATATCTGAGTTAGGTTGTGGATATCTATCTTATTGTTATCTGTTTCCTTGAAAACGATCTCTGGCCCGTAAACTACTTTATATTTGCCTCCTTCTATGGGATAACATGTTGTAGGTATAATAGGCGCCTTAGTTGCCAAAGCAAATGTAGCAACTGCACGTGTAGTAGCAGCTGGAAGTCCAAAGAAATTAACAAATATTCCCCCCTTAGCAGTATTCTGGTCAACGAGTATTGCTACACCCTCATTTCTTCTCAACGCCCTGAGTATACCTCTGGTGGCATTATGTTTATAGATTATTTTATTGCCAGATATGCACCTATGATAATTAACACATTTATCAAGATATGGATTATCCAGTCTTCTGGTTATAAGATTGACGGGAGGAAGTTTTAGATACCCCTGATATATCCCAAGTATCTCCCAGTTTCCATAATGGGATCCTAATAATAAAACCCCTCTTCCTTTATCAAAGGCCTTTTTCAGTAATTTTATCCCTGCTGGGTCCGCTTCAATTATATCTTTAATATTTCTCTCTTTTCTTCCATTTAACCATAGAAGATCTAAAAGACCGACTGTAAAATTCTTAAAAGAGTTTTTTATTATCCTCTCCTTCTCTATCAAACTCTTGTTGTCTTTGAAGGCTATATCAAGATTTATAAGGGCTATCTTACTCCTTTGGCCTAAAATATGGTATCCTAATATCCCTAATATCTTGCCGATAAATATTATCCACCTTCTTGGAAGGATCGGTATAAGGGATGAAAGTATCAGGAAGATGGTATATTCAAATCTATATCGTAGAGGTTTAAGATTCACCCTCTTTCTCCTATAGCCTGTGCAACAGCTATATTACCTGTATGAGAAATAGAGATGTGAATATCGTCTATTCCTATACTTTTTGCCCTTTCCTTTGCTTTATTATATAATCTGATTGTCGGTATTCCATATTGATAATCTATATTGATCTCTATATCCTTCCATCTTATCCCTTTTCCCCATCCCACCCCTAGGACCTTCAGAACAGCCTCCTTGACTGCAAATCTCCCGGCAAAATGTTGTGAAGGTTTCGCCTTATTCTGGCAATATGCTATCTCTGATTCGGTAAATATCCTCTCTATGAAGAGCTGGTCATATTTCTTAATTATATCTTCTACCCTATCGATCTCAACTATATCAATGCCTGTTCTTACTATCATTATTCACCTGAAAATCGGGATTTTCAGGTGAAAGGAGAAAGGAGAAAGGAGAAAGGTGAAGGGTCTTTCTATTCTTTTTCCCTACACCTTACACCTTACACCTGAAAATATCATTTTCTATCCCCCTTTATGCCGACTGTCGGCATAAGGTTTTCGTTAGTTTATACTACCGCAGAGGGATCATTCTGTCAATAAAAAGGGAGATGAAACTTGACGAGATCGTAGTTATTTTGTAAAGTTATCCTTATGAGGAAAAATAGACATTTTATCATAATATATTTAATCTCACTTGTTGGCTTTGTTATATGTGTATATCTTACCTATCTCCATCTCGGAATACTAAGTGGTAGTCTTACTGAAAAGAGCTTTTGTGATGTTAGTGATATGATCAGTTGTGAGGCGATAAGTGCCAGTACCTATGCTGAGATAGGTGGTATTCCCATCTCTCTTGTAGGGGGGATTGTCTACATAATAATTATTTCGCTATCGGTATTTGGTATATCCATGAAGAATGGGTTTGCTGTTGATTCAATGAAACAGATATTCCTTATCTCTCTTTTGTCGATCTGTTTTGATGTTTATTTAGCTACCGTTTCTTTCTTCTTCCTTAAAACAATCTGTCCCATGTGTGTTATTACATATATTATAAATCTGGTAAATCTTATCCTCTCAAAGAGGTATATCCAGACATCAATACTAAGGGCATTTATAGATCTTAAGGGGATACTCTTTCCCTTAACAGGTCTCAAAAAAAAGAAGGATGAAAAGAAGGAACCCTATTTAAAGGGTATAACAAAGGTTGTGTATAATTTTCTTAACATTGTGATAGTTATTTGTGGAATTGTTGTGGCTATTATGCTTCGTTACTATCTGAGTGCAGATGTGCAGGGGTTTGATTATAATAAATATATGGAGTATGTTAACTCGGCCAAGAGATTTGATGTAGATATCAGTAACGATCCATACTATGGGAATAAGGATGCAAAGTTGGTAATAGTAGAGTTCAGCGATTTTGAATGTCCCTTCTGTAAAAAGGCTGCTTTACAGGTAAAGAAAGTGCTAAGTGGTTACAAAGATAGGATAAAGCTCGTTTTTAAAAATTTTCCTTTACATACCGAATGTAATGCTGCTGTCAAACGGGATGTCCATCCCAATGCATGCAGACTGGCAAAGATGGCAGAATGTGCTTTCAGACAAGATAAATTTTGGGTGATGCATGACCTGATCTTTGATAGACAGGAGAAGATTAAGCATAAAAAGCTTGATTCAGAGATATTCACTTCACTTGTAGATGGTGCAGGTCTTGATAAGGATGATTTTAACAGATGCATGTCTGATGGTTCGGTCTTACTTTCTATAAAAGAGGATACCTTATGGGGAAAGAAGTTGAAGATATCAAGTACACCTACATTTGTCATAAATGGGGTGAGGTTTAATGGGTCATTTAAGCCATTGATATTGAGAAGGATAATCGAGATTGAATTAGAAAGGGTAGAAAGATAATAGGATGAATAAAATACTTGTGGTTGATGATGAGAAGGGGATGCGTGATTTTTTGTCAATCATGCTGAAGAAAGAAGGATATGAGGTCGTTGCCGCAGATGGGGGCAGGGATGCAATCGATCTTATCAAGGATGATTCCTTTGATCTAGTGATTACTGATATAAAGATGCCAAGGTTAGATGGGATCACTGTATTAAGTGTTACCAGAGAGACAGATCCACATATTCCTGTGATCATGATCACTGCATTCGCTTCCACTGAGACGGCTGTGGAGGCTATGAAGAAGGGTGCGTACGATTATAAGATCGGAAGAGCGTCGTGTAGGGAAAGAGTGTAGATCTCGGTGGGCGCCGGATCATTAAAAAAAAAAACAAATCGACAA
>CAJVYE010000192.1 GCA_913009285.1 uncultured Nitrospirota bacterium
TAACTAAAAAGGTTAGGAGGGTATCTAAAGATGAAGGGATGGTCTTTGCGGATAAGGATGAGGTGATAGCTACCGTTGATGATGAAGAGGTTGGATTACAGGCAAAGATTAATGTTCGTATTGATGGAGAAATGGTTTCCACAACTACAGGGAGAGTATTGCTTTATGATATCTTACCAGAGGGCATACCTTTTTTCTATGTTAATAAGCAAATGGATAAGAAGGCCTTATCTGATCTGGTAGCAGTGAGTTATTTGAAAGCTGGAAGAGAAAAGACAGTCATATTTTTAGATGAACTAAAAGATATTGGTTTTAAGTATGCGACCAGGGCTGGTATCTCTATATCAATAGATGCCATGCACATACCTACAACCAAAGAGGCGCTTGTCAATAGCGCCAAGAAGGAAGTGATAAAGGTTGAAAAGCAGTATCGAGATGGCTTGATTACTAATGGTGAGAGATATAATAAGGTCATTGATATATGGGCACACGTTACCGAACGCGTATCAGATGATATGTTTAAGGAACTGGAGACAGAGGATAAGCAGGGGATGGAAGGCCCAGGTGGTAAGGATATCGAGTTTAATTCGATATTTCTAATGGCAGATTCTGGTGCGAGGGGTAGTTCCCAGCAGATTCGTCAATTGGCAGGGATGCGTGGTTTGATGGCAAAACCTTTAGGTGAGATAATCGAGACCCCGATAACTGCCAATTTTCGTGAGGGATTAACTGTTCTTCAATATTTTATATCTACCCACGGCGCAAGAAAGGGATTGGCAGATACAGCGCTCAAGACTGCTAATTCTGGATATCTGACTCGCAGATTAGTAGATGTTGCTCAAGATATTATTGTAACTGAAGAGGATTGTAGGACATTAGACGGGATACAGGTAGGTTCCTTGGTGGAGAGTGGAGAGATTATCCAGCCATTAGGAGAAAGGATCCTGGGGAGAATAGCGCTTGAGGATGTTGTTGATATCTTTTCAGGTGATGTCCTGGTTAAGGCAAATGAGCAGATTGATGAAGAGGGTGTAGAGAAGATTGAGAATGCAGGTACTGAACAGATCAAGATACGATCTGTCTTAACCTGTGAATCGAAAAAGGGTATTTGTGCAAAATGTTACGGAAGGAATCTCGCTACTGGTTTGATGGTAGAGAGAGGAGAGGCAGTTGGGGTGATAGCTGCTCAGTCCATTGGAGAGCCTGGAACACAGCTGACAATGAGGACCTTCCATATAGGTGGTACTGCAAGCAGGATCGTGGAGCAGACTACCCTTGCCTCAAAGAAGGGTGGTATTGTCAGATATTTTGACCTGAAGACGGTTAATAACAAAGATGGTGATATAATTGTTATGAATCGCAATGGAGGGGTCTTTATCCAGGATGAGCAAGGGAGGGAGAAGGAGCGATATGTTGTAGTTTATGGGGCGAAACTCAAGGTCAAGGATGGTCAAAAGATTAAATCAGGAGAGATCCTTGTTGAATGGGATCCCTATACTATGTGTATCCTTACCGAGGTCGGCGGAAGGGTAGCCTTTGGTGATATCGTGGAAGGTCTTACTATGAGGGAGGAGTTGGATGAGGTGACTGGTTTGTCACGAAAGGTCATTGTTGAGCATCGGGAAGAGAAGAGACAGCCGAGGGTATCTATTAAGGATGAGAACAATAAGACTATTGGAAGATATATACTCCCCGCAGGAGCCCATATTGCTGTATCTGAGAGTGAAATAGTCTATGCAGGGGATATAATTTCAAAGATACCGAGGGAGACAACAAAGACAAAAGATATAACAGGAGGTCTACCACGTGTAGCAGAATTATTTGAGGCCAGAAAACCAGCTGAGCAGGCTACAATTACTGAGATCGATGGTGTTGTTAAATTTGGAGGCTTCAATAAAGGGATGAGGAGGATTATTATAAAAAATGAGGATACTGATGAGGAACGTGAGTATCTGCTCCCTCGGGGTAAGCATGTCAATGTTCATGAAGGTGATAGGGTTAAGGCAGGGGAGCCATTGATGGATGGGGCATCTAACCCTCACGATATATTAAATGTCCTTGGGGAGAAGGAACTGCAGAAATATCTGGTAAATGAGGTGCAGGAGGTATATCGACTTCAAGGGGTTGAGATAAACGATAAACATATAGAGATTATTATAAGACAGATGTTGCGTCATTTAGTTATAGAAGATCCTGGAGACACAGACTTGATGGTGGGGGAACAGATATTGAAGGATGCCTTTGCAAGGAAAAATGAGGAAATAATTAAGGAGAAGGGTGCCCCGGCAAAGGGGAGGACAATTCTCCTGGGAATTACCAAATCTTCTTTAAGTACAGAAAGCTTTATCTCTGCAGCTTCCTTTCAGGAGACTACTAGAATTTTGACCGAGGTAAGTGTAAGTGGAAAGATAGACAGGCTTAGGGGATTAAAAGAGAATGTTATAATGGGGCGGTTGATTCCTGCAGGTACAGGAACAAGATATTTTCAAGGGATTTCTATTGATGTGGGATTAGAGGATGATAAGAAGAAGAAAAAAGAGGATACAAAGTTAGTGGAGGCTCAGGTAGGATAGCTAATTAATTTTCGATTTTCGAATGTCGATTTTCGATTTAAAGGAAAAGAGTCAAGAGAAGGTGCTTCTCCCCCAAGCGAGGAGAAAATTTTCTCTCCTCTGGGTGGCATGGACAAACTTGTTTGTCCGTGAAAAGAAGTGAGAGGTTATTTTTCAGATGAAAGAAGAATTAAATCGCAAATCGAAAATCGAAAATAACTTGATGGAGGATTGAAGTTTTGCCGACAATAAATCAGTTGGTCAGGAAAGGGCGTAAGAGGGTAAAGGAAAAGACGGATAGTCCTGCCCTTAGCAAATGTCCTCAAAAAAGAGGTGTATGTGTCAGGGTATATACATCTACTCCCAAGAAACCTAATTCTGCTCTGAGGAAAGTTGCCAGAGTCAGGTTGACAAATGGGATGGAGGTTACTACCTACATACCGGGTATCGGTCATAATCTGCAGGAACATGCTATAGTTCTCATAAGGGGTGGGAGGGTAAAAGATCTTCCCGGGGTGAGATACCATGTCATTCGTGGATGCCTTGATACCCTTGGGGTACAAGATAGAATGCAGAGTCGTTCAAAGTATGGTGCAAAGAGACCCAAGAAATAAAGGAGTGCCTAAAGTGAGCTAAAGTGTGAAGTGTCTAAAGTTAAGGAATTATTTTTTTATATAAAATTTTAAATACTTTTAACTTTAGGCACTTTAGATCACTTTAGGCATTTTAGGCACTCTTTAAAAGAATAACTCACTGAAATCAGTTTGAAGTTACTTAAGGGAGAAACATATGCCAAGACGTCGGCTTGTTGCCAAAAGGAAAG